>NZ_CAJWRQ010000051.1 GCF_913046405.1 uncultured Christiangramia sp. | reverse complement strand
TACCATCTGTCTGACTATGCTGACTATTACAGGTTGTAAGGATTCTACCAATTCTGAAATCGAGAATAAGGCAGAAGACACCATTACTACTCATGAAAATGGTTTTAAGGATTTGAACGAACAAAGTTCAGATCAATCTGAAGAAGCTAGTATCACGGACACTACGTCTACAGTAGAGGAAAAGAACACAGACTACTCTGGAACTTATACCAACCTCGCTTATACTGAAGACAGTAATTGCGAATGCTACTGCCTGGAAATCGCAGCTGGAAAAAGTTCAGAAATTTGCCTGAAGCCCGGCGAGTTATATATGGAAGTCGACTTTAGAAAAGTAGGTAACGAAATTCATGTTTTCTACAAGGGAGCTTCAGTTAAAAGCAAACAGAATGATATTCCATGGAATGATCTGGATACTGGCACAGCGGTTGCAACATTTAGCAAAGTAAGTACAAACCAATACAAACTTGACTGGAAGGGTTTTCAAATCGACGGTAAGACTGCCGTAGATTATGCTTTGTTAGGCAAGAAAACTCTTGAAGGAACTTATAAACTTAAATAACATGAAGCTATTATTTATTAATTTCATAAGCCTCGTACTTCTGGCTTGTGGAAATCAAAACACACAGCAAACTGTGACTAAACCTGAGATTGCAAATGCTACTCCGGTAGAAGTTGAGATGCAGGATGGGATGAAAAAGGCTTATTTCGCCAGTGGTTGTTTCTGGTGCGTTGAAGCTATCTATGAAAGTATTGAAGGAGTAGATGAAGTAATAAGCGGTTACTCTGGTGGGCATACCAAGAATCCCACCTATGAAGAAAGCAATACTGGAAGAACAGGCCATGCAGAAGCAGTAGAGGTAATTTATGATCCTGAAGTTGTAGATTTCAAAACCTTGGTTCAGGTATTCTTTGGTTCTCAAAACCCAACGCAGGTGAATGGCCAGGGGCCAGATAATGGATCACAATACCGTTCAATCGTATTCTTTCAAACAGAAGAACAGAAAAATATTATAAATGAAGTGAAAACTGAAGTTGCTAAAGACTACCAGAAACCACTTGCTGCAGAAATACTGCCTTTTCAGAAATTCTGGGTAGCTGAAGATTACCATCAAAATTACGAAGCAAATAATCCTCAAAATCCATACATTCAGAATGTGTCAATTCCAAGGCTGAATCGATTTAAGGAAAAGTTCCCGGACATTCTTAAGAAGGATACACATTAAAAAAAAGCTGCCAGATGGCAGCTTTTTTTTATTTATTAAGTAAATTCTTGATCTTAAGTTCGACCTCTTCAGTATCCCAAGTTTCTTCAATTCCAGGGATTTTCATGACTTCGTCCATGATTACTCTCTGGTAATCTCCAATATCCAGCGCATCTGAATAAGCTTTGTCTGAAAATGTGACCCGTGAGTACAAAGGCACCCATAATTCAGGATATTTCTGAGCGAACTTCTTTTCTATTTTCTTCCGCAGTAAAAAAGATGGATCGGCTGTTTTACTACTCATTTCGACAAAATTACGATAGCTCAATTCTGCGATCGCATCTGTATTAGGTTTTCGTTCTCTTTGATATTCTTCGAAGATAATTTCCCAATTATCCCCGTGTTGATTCATTTTTTCATTTAAAACAGAAATGTCTTCAAATCCCGCATTCATTCCCTGCCCGTAAAATGGAACAATTGCATGAGCAGAATCTCCTACCAGAGTGATCTTATCAAAATAAGACCACGGATAACATTTGATCGTTACCATTGCACTTGTAGGATTTTTAAAAAAGTCTCGCTTTAAATTCGATATTTCATCTTTAATATCAGGAAAATACTGCTCGAAAAACTGGTCTGCCTGCTGTTCTGTTTGAAGGCTTTCAAAAGAAACATCTCCTTCAAAAGGCATGAAAAGCGTACAGGTAAAACTTCCATCCAGATTAGGCATTGCGATCAACATAAAATTACCTCGTGGCCAGATATGGAAAGAAGCATTATCTAGTTTATGGGATCCATCGGCATTCGCAGGAATTGTAAGCTCTTTATATCCTACATCAATAAAATGTTGGGAATAATTGAACCTGCTTTGTCTTTGCATCTTATGACGGGTTCTTGAAAACGCGCCATCCGCTCCAAAAATAAGATCGAACTTATATTCTTTCCAGACGCTCTTTTCAGATTCGCCTGTATACAACTTAGCATTTGGCAGATCCACATTCCAAATCTTCTCTTCAAACCTGAATTCAGCACCAGCTTCTTCCGCAAGATCTATCATCTTACGATTAAGGATACCTCTGGAAATGGAATAGATCGCTTCTCCGTCTTCTCCGTACTTCTGGAAGTAAACTGGTTTGTCGTCTACATGCATCGCCCGTTTATCCAGCGGTAACGCCAACTCCCTGATCTCATCCTCTATTCCAGCCTCTCTTAAAGCTTTCCAGCCGCGATTAGACATGGCCAGGTTTATAGATCTTCCGGAAAATTCTACCAGACGAACATCGGGACGTCGATCGAAAATGGTGACTTTATGACCTTGTTTTCTAAGAAAAATGGCTAATAGAGATCCCACCAGTCCGGATCCTACAATAGCTACTTCTTTTTGATTTTGCATGAAGTATAAACTAATTCCTGGCAAGTAAAATGCTCTCCAGAAATATATTAATTAGAATCACGAAATTACTCAATAATATTCAATTCACTGGCAGTCCCAACGACTTAGAGTCTCTTTAAGCTATCTCTTTTTGATTTACCAGTTCATTAACACCCCGAAAACCCTGAAACTGGTAATTTTAAGAAAAATTGAATTATGACTATGGAAAAACAAGCTTTACTACAATCCTACCAGATGGGAGACCTGAATTTAAAAAACCGGGTGATCATGGCGCCAATGACCAGAAGCCGTGCCGAGAATGAAGCAAATGCTCCTACAGATATGCATGTAACCTATTACACTCAACGTGCAGGTGCCGGATTAATTATTTCTGAAGGTTCACAGGTATCTTCCCGGGCTGTTGGATATATAAATACTGCGGGAATACATTCGCCGGAACAGGTTGAAGGATGGAAGAAAGTTACCGAAGCAGTTCATAAGGATGGTGGAAAAATCTTTATTCAGCTATGGCATGTTGGTAGAATTTCACACCCTAAATTCCATAATGGAGACAAGCCACTTGCTCCCAGTGCTATAAATCCAAATGCAGACGTGTACACACCCGATGGTCAGGAAAAAACCGTTGATCCAAAAGCAATGAGCCTTCAGGAGATCCAAGAAACTGTGCAGGAGTTTAAATCTGCTGCTCAGAATGCTAAAGATGCCGGTTTTGATGGAGTAGAAATTCACTCTTCCAATGGATATCTCATACACCAGTTCTTCAATAAAAATTCTAATCAGCGTACCGATGAATATGGAGGTAGCATTCCAAACAGGGCAAGATTCTTTTTTGAAGTTCTGGATGCCATCAATGAAGTGTGGCCAGAAAATAGAATTGGTTGTAGATTCAATCCCTCTCTGCATAAGATCTTCGGAATTGTAGCTTCAGAAGAAAGCATTGAGACCTTTGATTATATTATGGAAAAACTAAATGCTTACGATCTGGCTTATGTTCACCTTTCAGAACCATTCTCAGATGTGAGCGACGTGCCTTACCTTATAACTGATATTGCGAAACACTATCGAAAGATCTACAAAGGAACTTTAATGATCAATGCCGGTTTTGACAGAGAATCTGGAAACAAAGTTATAGAAGATGGAGATGCAGATCTTGTAAGTTATGCAAAATGGTATATTTCCAATCCAGATCTTGTTGAGAGATTTGAAAATAAATGGCCATTGGCTGAGTTTAATGAGGATACTTTCTATACACCTGGGAAGGAAGGGTACATAGATTACCCTGCTTACGAGGAGCAACGTGAATCCTAATTTTTTGATAAAGCTGTTCTAAAAGCTGTTAACTGGTAATGCTTCATAAAGGCGAGGTGGTATATTAGATAAACTAAATTTATTATTATGGATCAGGAAAAACTAGACCACATGAGGTCTACATTGAACAAACTGGAGGATATCAAGAATACTCAAAGCAGTATAATCGATAAAATTAACCATGTGATCACAGATTTGTTCCAGCATCCAGACAAGAACCTGGAGAAGGTTATGGAAGATGCTCACCAAAAAGCGTCAGAAAACATAGATGCAGTAAGAGAAGCAATGGAAGAATATGAGATGGCCATCAACAAGATGGAAAATCAGAGTTAATTTAAAAATCCGTTAACAGCTTTATAGTAAAGCATTCAATAACTTGAGGTCAGTCTAAAAAACTGACCTTTTTTTATGAAACATATCAAAGCCTCAGACATTGAGGAAATGGAAAAAATCTACCGCCTGAACCTTGTAAATAGTTGTACAGGATATAAATCTGCAAACCTCATTGCTACCAGATCTAAATCTGGAAATCCCAATGTAGCCGTATTTAGCTCGGTGACTCATATTGGCAGCAACCCGGCAATGCTTGGTTTTGTGACCAGGCCACTGAGTGTTGCTCGGAATACCTATAATAATATTCGAGAGACGGAATACTTTACGGTCAATCATATTCAGGATAAAATGATCGAGCAAGCTCATCAAACTGCAGCGAAGTATGATGAAGAGATTTCAGAATTCAACAAAACAGGTCTGGTTGAGGAATATCTTGATGGATTCCATGCTCCCTACGTGAAGCAATCTGAAGTAAAGCTGGGCTGCAAATTCGTGAATGAATACCATATCAAAGAAAATGACACCGTACTTGTCGTTGCGTCTATTGAACACATATATTTTGATGAAGGCATTCAAATGCCTGATGGCTGGCTGAGGTTAGATGACGCTGGTACAGTAGCTGTAAATGGTCTTGATGGCTATTCCCTGCCAAGCCTGCTTGACAGATTTCATTACGCCCGCCCAGGACAGGAAGTAAGATCTTTCTTTAGTAAAGATGGCGAATAGAACGATTAAGAAATCTGATTTGCCCCAAAAGATCTGCCCGGTTTGCGAACGTCCTTTCTCGTGGCGTAAAAAGTGGGAAAAAGACTGGGAACAGGTGCGCTATTGCAGTGATAAATGCAGAAAAAATAAGAAATGAGTACAGGATTAATATGGTTTAGAAATGATCTTAGAACCCAGGATCATGAAGGAATAGCAACTGCTACAAGCAATCACGATAGAGTTATCGCTGTATATTGTTTCGATCCTAGGCATTATGAAGAACTGGACATAGGCTTTCGAAAAACAGGAAAATTCAGAACAAGATTTCTGATAGAAACTATTCATCAACTGCGGAATAATCTTCGGAAGTTACATATTCCAATGTTGGTTTTTCAGAATAAACCGGAAGTTAAAATCGCTGAACTTACAAAAGAGCATCAGATAGACACCATCTACTTTCAGAAAGAGTGGACAGATGAAGAGAAGAAAGTTGAAAGAAATCTGAAGGAAGCTATTCCTGATGTTAAATTCAAAGATCATTATCAGCAGTTTTTATTTCATCCTGACGATATCCCCTATGATTCCTTTAATAGTATTCCAAAGGTATTTACTGAATTCAGAAAAAAATGTGAGAAGAGAACAGAAGTCAGAAAACTACTTAGCAACTCAAAAATTGAAGCATTTGAATTTGATAATGACACTAAAATCCCGAGTTTACAGGACCTAAATTTTAATGAATTTGAGACCGACGAGCGATCTGCATTCCCATTTCACGGTGGAGAAGATGAAGCTTTAAAAAGGGTTGAACAGTACTTTTTTGAACAAAAGAACCTGGAAACTTACAAGGAAACAAGAAATGGTTTAATTGGCACAGATTATAGTTCCAAGCTTTCTGCATGGTTAGCCAATGGAAGTATCTCACCCAGACAGATCTATTTCAAGGTCAAACAATATGAAAAAGAAATTAAAAGCAATCAGAGTACATACTGGCTTATTTTTGAACTCATATGGCGCGACTTCTTTAAGTACATCTCCCTTAAGCATGGGAACAAGATCTTTCAGTTGGAAGGAATTCGAGGAAAATCTCACGACTGGAATGATGATCATGAAGCTTTTGGAAACTGGATAGATGGAAATACTAAGGAGGATTTTGTCAACACCAATATGCTGGAAATCGCTCATACCGGGTTTATGAGCAATCGTGGAAGACAGAATGTGAATAGTTATCTCGCGAAGGAACTGAAACATGACTGGCGAAAAGGCGCTGCATATTTTGAAAGTTTGCTCATAGATTATGATGTACATAGCAACTGGGGAAACTGGATGTATAATAGCGGAGTCGGAAATGATCCTCGCGATAGAAAATTCAATATTAAGAGTCAGGCAGATCGCTACGATCCCGATAATGATTATCAAGATTTATGGCTGAAGTAAAAAAAACGCTGAGACTTATTTTAGGTGACCAACTAAATCATCAACATAGCTGGTTCAAGGATGACCTTGAAGATGTTACATATCTTTTTATGGAAATGCGACAGGAAACCGATTATGTGAAGCATCATATCCAAAAGGTTGTAGGTTTCTTTAGAAGCATGCGCAATTTTGCCAGCTATCTTGAAGAGAGAGATCACCGCGTCATCTATTACAAGATCGATCATGAGGATAATACTCAGAATCTTGAAAAGAACATAAAAGACCTGATCGATAAATATGATTTTGAAAGTTTTCAGTATCAATTACCAGATGAGTATCGTCTTGATGAGCAGTTAAAAAATTTGTGCGAAAATCTGGAGATCGAAACTAACAATTTCGATACTGAACATTTTTTCACAACCCGTAGCGACCTGGAAAGGTTTTACGAAGGCAAGAAGCAAATGACCATGGAATATTTCTACCGTGATATGCGGAAGAAAAACAATATTTTAATGATCAATGCTAAAGATCCTGAAGGAGGGAAATGGAATTTTGATAAAAGTAATCGGCAGAAATGGAAAGGCAAGCCTGAAATTCCACACGAAAGAGGTTTCCGTAAAGATGTATCTCATCTAGTTGATGAAATTAAAAATGCTGGTGTAGAAACTTTTGGATCTATTGAAGCGAATAATTACAACTGCCCTACCTCTCGCGAAGACTCACTTTCAGTATTAAATTATTTCTGTAAAAACTTACTGGTACATTTTGGCGATTACCAGGATGCTTTGCACACCGATGAATCTTACCTGTTCCATTCGCGATTATCCTTCAGCATGAACACAAAAATGCTGAGTCCAAAAGAAGTCATAGACTCTGTTCTGGATTATTATTACGACCATAAGGACGAGATCGATATTTCGCAGGTAGAAGGATTTATACGGCAGATACTGGGATGGAGAGAATACATGAGAGGTATTTACTGGAAAGAAATGCCAGGTTATCGCTGGAGTAATAAACTTCGAAATCAAAACAAACTGGCTGGATTCTACTGGGATGCGAATACAAAAATGAATTGCCTGCATCATTCTATCAAGAATAGTCTGGAAAATGCTTATGCCCATCACATTCAGCGACTAATGATTACCGGTAACTATGCCCTGCTTACCGAAACTCACCCAGACGAAGTTGACCAGTGGTATCTGGGAATTTACATCGATGCCATTGAATGGGTAGAGATCACTAATACTCGTGGAATGAGCCAGTTTGCAGATGGTGGAATTGTTGCAACGAAACCTTACGTTTCCAGCGGTAGTTACATTAATAAAATGAGCAACTACTGCAAGGATTGTCACTATAAAATAAGCAAGAAGACCGAAGATGATGCCTGCCCATTTAACAGTCTTTACTGGAATTTTCTGGATGCTAACCGGGAACATTTTGCCGGAAACCAGAGGATGAATATGATGATGAGCCTACTGGAAAAGAAGGCTCCGGAAGAAATGCAGAAAATAAGAAATCGTGCGGGAGAAATCATATCAAATCCTGAACGCTTTTAGTACTTATAGTTAAATCAAGGTTAAATGAAAACCAGTGGGTTAATGCTTTGTCTAATTTAGTCCTGGAATTATTAAACCACCTAACTAAAAATCATTAACCAAAGGCAGGATAAAACCAGTCTAAAACCAGAACATTATGAGAGATTTAATTTGGCTTATTATCGTATTACTAGTAATTGGATGGCTAATTGGATATTTTGCATTCCCAGATTTAGGAAGTATCATACATATCCTTATTGTTGTAGCTGTAATACTAATCCTGTACAAGTTACTTACAGGTCGTAAACTATAATATTCAATATAATTGATACTAACCCTTTGAGCGATCAAAGGGTTTTTTGGTTTAAAATCGAAATATGTGGAGATTAGAATCTAAAAAGGTATTAATAACCGGTGGAACGAAAGGAATTGGAAGAGCATGTGTGGAACAATTCCTGGAATTGGGTGCAAAAGTACTGTTCACTTCCAGAACATCAAAGGAGGTGCAGGACCTGGAAATTGAATTAAAAGATCAGGGCTATCAAGTGAAAGGCCTGGTTGCTGATGCTTCAAAATTATCTGATTCTGAAAATGTTCTAAATTGGATTTCTGAAAATTGGAGTAGTCTGGATGTACTCGTTAACAATGCCGGTATCAACATCCGGAAAAAGGCACACGAATATTCTGAAGAAGAGTACAAGAAAGTTCTTGACATTAACCTGGTAGCTCCATTTATGCTTAGCCTACTCTTATTTCCTCTTCTGAAAATTTCAGGCGAATCTACGATTATCAATGTCGCATCTTCCGCAGCACTTCAGGATGTTGGTACAGGAACTCCTTACGCCATGTCCAAAGCAGGCTTATTACAACAAACAAGAAGTCTTGCTGTGGAATGGGCTTCAGAAGGAATTAGAGTTAATGCAGTTTCACCGTGGTTTACGAAAACACCACTAACTGAAGGCTACCTGCACAATGAGGAAAAAATGAAATCTATTATTTCCAGAACTCCGCTTAACCGCGTTGCAGAAGCAAAAGAGATTGCCAGCATTGTAGCATTTTTAGCAATGCCAGCTTCCTCATTTGTAACCGGTCAGAACATCGTAGCTGATGGTGGAATGAGCATTAATGCACTATAAACAAAAGAATAACTATATTTAAAAAAACTTAAATCATGAAGAAACTACTGCTTACATTTCTTGCTGGAATTGCGCTTATCTCCTGCAACGAAGACAGAAAGAAAGAGGTAACTCCTGAAGAGAATCCAAACCTTGAAGTTCATGAAAAGATCGCTATGGTCAATGGCTTCGAAGAATTTGATAGTATTAAAAAAATTAAGTTCACCTTTAATGTAAAAGTGAACGATTCTATTAGATCTGAAAGACGATGGAACTGGAATGTGGGAACAAACAAGATTAGTCTAACCGAAAATGACTCTGTGATGAGTTATACGAGGAAAGATAGCCTGGCTGAAGATAAAAAATATATCGATCAGCGGTTTGTGAATGATTCCTACTGGTTACTGTTCCCTTTTCAATTAAAATGGTCTTTGGCAGATCTTAGTGACCCAAAGAAAGCAACAGCACCAATTAGCGGAGACAAAATGCAGATGCTTACAGTAAGTTATCCAAAAGATGGTGGTTACACTCCGGGTGATAGCTACGATATCTATTTCGATGATGAATTCATGATTCGCGAGTGGGTGTACAAATCTTCAGATGGAGGTCGTGAAATGGCGACAACCTGGGAAGATTATAAAGATTTCAAAGGAATCAAGATTGCTACTATGCATAAATCCAAGGATGATAGTTTTGAATTGTTCTTTGATGACATTTCAGTAGAATAGAAAAAAAATAAGTCATAAAAAAAGGAGGCAAATGCCTCCTTTTTTTATGACTTATTTTTTGAGAGTATCCCCTCTTTTAAGATCTGACCAAATTTATAAATATCTTCATAAGAACAGTAAAATGGTGCCGGCGCTAACCTGATCACATTCGGCTCACGCCAATCCAGCATCACTCCATTCTCCATTAGATAATTAAAGATCTCTTTTCCTTCACCGTGCAGAAAAACTGAAAGCTGGGTTCCTCTTTCCTTCTGTGTTGAAGGAGTAATGATTTCGAAAGTACTGTCTACATCCTTGTCTATTTCGTGTAATATGAACTCAAGATATGCGACAATTTTGTCTCTTTTCTTTAGCAAGCTATTCATTCCAACTTCAGCGAACATTTCCAGAGACGCAAGATATGGTGCAAGTGCAAGAACCGGTGCATTACTAATCTGCCAGGCATCTGCATTGAATTCTGGTTGAAATTCTGGCTCCATTAAGAATCGGCGTTCTTTATTATGCCCCCACCAACCTTCAAATCTGGGGATATCCTTTTTATTATGATATTTCTCATTTATAAAACATCCTGAAGCATTTCCAGGGCCTGAATTCATATATTTATAACTACACCAGGCAGCAAAGTCCACATTCCATTCGCTGAGTTTTAGTTCTATATTTCCGGCTGCGTGAGCAAGATCCCAACCAACAAGGGCTCCGATTTTGTGACCTGCTTTAGTGATAGTATCCATGTCCATCACCTGACCGGTGTAGTAATTCACTCCACCAATAAGCACTAGAGCACACTTCTCTCCCACTTCATCTATTTTACTAAGGATATCCTCTGTTCTAAAATTATGCTCTCCATCGCGCTTTTTGATCTCTACGATGGCATCTTCAGGATCAAATCCATGAAAACGAACCTGGCTGGAGATCATATATTGATCGCTGGGAAATGCTTTTTCTTCACAAATGATCTTATAACGTTTTCCTTGTGGCCTGTAAAAGCTCACCATCAAAAGATGAAGATTTACCGTGAGCGTATTCATGACGGTTACTTCGGAAGGATTCGCACCTACTACTTTAGCTAGTTTTCCAGCAAATTTTTCGTGATAATCCCACCAGGGCTTTTCAGCTCTAAAATGACCTTCAACACCCAATTCTGCCCAATCCTGCATGATATCATCTACATACTTTTTTGCAGATCTAGGTTGCAGACCTAATGAATTTCCGACGAAATATATAGCGTCCTTACCTTTAATTTTCGGGAAGATAAATTCATTCCGGTAATTTGCCAGTTCATCTTCCTTATCCAGGCGCTGAGCAAATTCCAATGAATTTTCAAATTTCATAACTTGTGTTTTTTGTAAAAATACAATTTCGTTTTCAATACTTCGGGACCCGCAGGAAAGAGAAAATCCATATTTTTACCTAAACTTTGAATATGCATTTATTACCTGAAAATATTGACGAGTATATAGTAGCACATTCTCAACCAGAACCTCAACATCTGGCAAAATTAAATCGTGAAACCAATCAGAAAGTCATGCAGCCCAGAATGCTAAGCGGACATTACCAGGGCCGGGTACTAAGTTTACTTTCCAAAATTAAAAATCCTCGATCCATCCTGGAAATTGGCACATATACAGGCTATTCTGCCCTGTGCCTGGCTGAAGGTCTTACTGAAGACGGAATCTTACATACGATAGATATCAATGAAGAACTAGAAGACTTTCAGAAGAAACATTTTCAGGCTTCAGCATATAGCGATAGAATCGTACAGTATATTGGTGATGCTACAGAAATCATTCCCGATATTGAAGAAACATTTGACCTGGTATTTATTGATGCCGATAAACCTAATTACCCAAAGTATTTCGAGCTTATTATTGATAAAATGAACAGCGGCGGAATTATACTTTCAGATAATGTTTTATGGAGTGGGAAGGTTTTGGAAGACCTTAAAAAAGACGACCTCTCTACAAAAGCTCTACTGGAATACAATGCTCTATTAAATAATGATCCAAGGGTAGAAACTGTGATCCTGCCAATTCGTGATGGGCTTACACTTTCAAGAGTTATATAGCTAATAAATCCTTGTTCCTGCTTTGTTATAAAGACTAAAGAAGAGAAAGGCCATTATTATTCCAACGATCATCCCAACGATGATATCGCCTGGAAAATGAACTCCTACATAGATCCTACTCATAACGAAAAGGAATGGCCAGATATAAGCAAGATATATCCATTTGCTCCATTGTCTCAATGCGAGAACGATAAACGTTGTTGCAGCAAAAGAGGTTGAAGCATGACCTGAAAAGAAACTATAGTTGGTTGGCTCCTGTAATATTCTAATTAGTTCCGATAATTCCGGCGTATTATTAGGCCTGTTACGGACAGCTAGAGCTTTTACAAGATTTGTAAAGCCATAAGTGACGGCTACAGTAAGTAGTAGAAATAAACTGGTGAAAAGTCCTTTTTTCCAGTGAAATGCTATAAAAAAAAGTAAAAAGAAAACTATAAAAACCGGGATCCAGTGAGCCGGATTGGTGACAAAGATCCAAAAAGCATCATACTTTTCTATTCCAAGGTTGTTCAGGTATACAAATAGTTGCCTGTCCCATTCTTCGATCTGGTCCCACATCGATTACATATTATAGCTTACGACGAACAGAACCTGTGATTTCATCGATATCTTCCTTAACCTTGTCAATCTCGCCCCGAACGTCTTTCGTGAAGTCTGTATCTATGCCTTGTTTTTCAGCACTACGCTGAATTTCGCTTTTAATATCATTAGACGCGTTCTTTACCGCTTTCATCCCCTTACCCAAACCTTTGGCAATATCAGGAATTTTATCAGCTCCAAAAACCATCACCAGGATGAACAAAATAAAGCCTATCTCAGCTCCGCTAATAAATAATGGTAACATATGCATAGTAAAACAAATATATATACAAATCTAAGCATAAAAAAAGCCGACTCGTTAAAGTCGGCTTAAATATTATTAGCTTAAAACCTAGTCCTGAGTGGAATCTTTATACTCATCAAACTCACTTTTGTTTTCGTTCTTAGGCCAGCTGTTATTGTTCACATCAACATCTGCTGTCTCAAGATCTGGATCCAATGTGATCTTAGTAATCTCTTTGTTAGAAGGAATTACCTTGCTTACATTATTATCATTCTTTCTCCAGATTTGAACCGGATACGTAACTTTTTCTGAAGTTCCATCAGCATAGCTCAATTCTACAATGATCGGCATTACCAACCCACCTGGTTTTTCAAAAGTCACCTGGTAGAAATACTTAGGCGCTTGAAGGTTCTTACGCTCTTCCTCGCTAAAGTTATCCATTACATAAGCCTGTAAAGTTTCAGAATTTTCCATCAAGGATTTACCCTTCATATCTTCTGAAAATGCTTCATCATCTTCGGAAACCACATAAAGTGCTTTAGTTTCTTCAGGAGTTGTTCCGTATCTCTTCAGCATTTCTCTACCTGCTTCCGTAGGATTATCAGTAACATAGTACTTCTGTACTTCTTTGATACCAATATCTACATTATCTGTAGTATAGAACCATCCTCTCCAGAACCAATCAAGATCTACGCCTGAAGCATCTTCCATCGTTCTGAAGAAATCTTCCGGAGTTGGGTGCTTGAACATCCATCTTTTAGAATAAGTAGCGAAAGAATAGTCAAACAATTCTTTACCCATGATCGTCTCACGAAGAATATTTAACGCAGTGGCCGGCTTACCATAGGCATTATTTCCTAATTGATAAACTTGCTCTGGATTGGACATAATAGGAGAAATATAGTCCTGGTTTCCTTTCATATAAGGAACGATCTTACTTGGCGCTCCTCTTCTTGAAGGATAATTTGATTCTGGTGCAATAGCTTCAGGATGTTTTTTCCCAAATTCCTGTTCTGCAACATACTGAACAAAGGTGTTGATACCTTCGTCCATCCAACCCCATTGTCTTTCATCAGAATTTACAATCATTGGGAAGAAGTTGTGTCCAACTTCATGAATAATCACGCTTATCATCCCAAATTTAGTACGGTCACTATAGTTACCATTCTCATCAGGACGACCATAATTCCAGCAAATCATTGGATATTCCATCCCCTGATTCTTAGCATGAACTGAAACTGCCTTGTGATAAGGATACTGGAAAGTATGCTTTGAGTAGCTTTCTAAAGTTGCAGCTACAGCTTTTGTAGACCATTCTTCCCAAAGAGGATTACCTTCTTTAGGATAAACAGAAACAGCCATAACATCTTTTCCCATTACATCTACCGCCATCATATCAAGAATAAATTTTCTTGAAGTTGAGAAAGCGAAATCACGAACCATATCTGCTTTGTAAGTCCAGGTTTTAGTTTTTTCTGAAAAGTTCTTCTCAGCCTTTTCAGCTTCTTCTTGGGTTACAATGATTACCGGCTTGTCATAACTTTTCTTAGCCTGCTCATAGCGCTTCATCATTTCTTTAGAGTAAACGTCCTTTCTATTCTGAAGTTCACCTGTAGCTTCCATGACATGATCTGCAGGTACAGTAATATTTACTTCATAATCACCAAAAGGAAGTGCAAATTCACCATTGCCCCAGAACTGGTAGTTCTGCCAACCTTCAACATCATTGTAAACGGCCATTCTCGGGAAGAACTGAGCGATCACATATGCCTTATTTCCATCCTCAGGAAATAACTCATATCCTGAACGAGCACGATTAGTTACGTGGTTATTCACATTGTAAGACCATTTGATATCGAACGTATAAGTCTCCCCAGCTTGTAAAGGCTTTGGAAGATCAACGCGCATCATTGTCTGGTTGATCGTATATTTAAGATCTGATCCATTAGCAGATACTTCTTTAATATTGAAACCACCATCGAAAGGAGTTTCTAGATATTTATTAGCGAAACCAGCTGCAGTAGCAACCGGAGCCATTCCGTCTCCATCTTTTTGAGGAGCATCTTTTTTCCTGATATTCTGGTCTAATTGAACCCATAGGTATTCTAGGTCCTGCGGAGAATTATTGTGATAGGTAATAGTCTCCTCACCGGTAAGCACTGAATTCTTATCGTCAAGAACGATATCCATTTTGTAATCTGCTTCATTCTGATAATACGCAGGTCCAGGAGCTCCAGATGCAGTTCTATACTGGTTTGGAGTTGCCAGTTCCTGATACATCTGCCTGAATTTGTTTTGATTGGTATGGCCTTGCTGCCGTGGCTCCTGTTGTTCAGTTTCCTGTGCGTTGATACCTGCAAAGACAAACATCATGAACACGGAGGTCAACAATTTTAATCGCTTCATTTACTAAATTTTAATTTATAGGTTGCTAAAAATAAGATTTTATACGTCAATGAGAAAGTTTTCAGAAATTAACCGTGTCACTACCTTTGGCTTTCACCAGCAACATACTTTCGATTACATCACCTTTCTTCACATGAACAATATTTTTCTGTGTATCGAATAGATCTGTAAGCACGAGATTTTCTACTTCTACGGTTTTGAAAGTTTCCACGTTTTTGCCTTCCAGGAATAAGACAATTTGATCAGCATCAAATTTGCTCCCCAGCAATTTCAATGGAATATCCTGATTCTTTACTTTGATAGTTAATTTTTTGGAATAGTATTTTTCCAGAAGATCCTTATTATCTGAAAGATCTTTTTTATAGGAAAGACTTACATCCTTACCAAAACGTTTGCTAAGCACATCTTCCATATCATCGATAAAAACCCTGGAAATCACCTGCACCGACTTGCTTTCCTGCCGGTATTCAATTTCGGTAACACTTAAGTAGGTCTCATGATCTTCACTGCTGAAGGAGCTGAATATAAACAGGCAGCCCAGACTCAAAATGAGGTTTTCCATATATTTTTTTCCGAAGATAAAACAATTACTGCGCCATACATAGAGATTGAGCAGTCAGCTTTTAGACTTAGAAATAAGTAAATGGTTTAATTTGAAGAATTAGCCAGGAAGCTGTCTTCCTGCGTTGAGATTTTCAGCTCTAAGTTTTCTGAAAGATTCGATCCTGGTTTCAAAATATTCGATTAAAATCAATGCATTATTATTAAGAACCAGCTTCTCGAAATTCTGATCTCTATCGCAGTATAATAGGAAGTTACAGATTTCATTCGCATCAAGATCAAGATCCTTGCTAAAAAACTCCTCTCCTACTATCTTCAAACTAAGATTGGCTAGTTCCTTCGGACTATAAACTATCGGAGTCTCTTTATTCTTAGACAACTTCTCTGCAATAGCCATGGCAATTTTATCGATACGAATACCTTCGGTCATACCAGGCTGGTAATAGGGATTTAGTTCCCTGTCTTTCCGAATGAAGTCATCCAGATTCTGCTGTAAACGGTTTTTGGTCTCCACTTCCTTAATGGAAATTAAATTTAGATCATTTGCGAGGTAACCGCTAAGCTCAATATCATCGATAAAAACTTCGGAAAGTTCGTTCATGGCTTCGTATAGCTCGACCTTAATTTCTCCGCTTTCGATCATATTCTGGCGTACCACAATTGTTCTATTCTGAAACTGAACCGAAGAAATAAAGAGACTATCACGAATTGCAGCACCAATGAAAAATTGCCCTTTAACATCACTCGTAGTTCCGGTTTCCTGAGTAAGGTTTACGATATGAACATTCTGAACATCCTTATTTTCAGAAATAATTTGTCCTTTAAGCAAGCCCGTTTCCTGGGCCTTCAGCTGCACAGAGGATAAGAAAATAATTAAAACGGTGCCCAGGTATTTATATAACATATGTATTCTCGTGTCGTACTTCAACGTTCAGGATTTAAGAATAGTATTATTCAAGCTGCCTTCTTGATTTAAATTTCGGGAGTTTCTCTTCAAAAAATTCCATGAGTGCGAAAATTGTTGTCTCATCAAGCAGAGCTTCAAAGGTGGGGAAATCGACGCAGTAATAAAGGAAATTGACGACCTCATTTTCAGGTAATCCCAATCCATTTACGAAATAAGCTTCCTGCATACGACCCCTTGCACGATTGACGAGCTTGGTTAATTCCGCATTCTCTTCAGCCTTTTTTAGTTGCTTGGTGGTCCCATTAAGCATATTTATTACCTGTGAAACCGGATCATTTGTATTTGCCTGCATGGCGAGCTCAAGACTTGTTCGCCTGGGTTTAGGAAAGGGAATACCAAGTTTTTCGTAAATACTCTTAGGCATCCTGGTGATATCCTGATCAAGCACTCCCGAAAGTTTAATATTATCGAGCTGAACTTCAGCAAGTTCATTCATTTTAGGATATAAAAGTTTGGTCCAGCCATTCTTCAGCTGCTGTTCTCCAATCACTTTGAATTCATTCTCGAATTGTACCGATGAGAAATAAATACTGTCACCTAACTTCAGCATCATATCAAACTCACCATTCTCATTGGTCACGGTGCCTTTTTCCGCAGTCATATTAATAACGTGAACTCCGCTTTTATCCATTAAACTATCACTAACAATTTTTCCTGAAACAATTTTTCTTTCCTGTGCTTTTACTTCGGATGCAAAACCTACAAGAAAAACCAGCAGTGCATACATTGTAATTTTTCTTTTACTTCTATTCAACCTGAGTTCTCATTCTTCGGAATTCAACAATATTATTTTGGAAATATTCTATCATTTCAAGCTCTTTTCTCTGCTCATACATCGAACTGAAATCTTCATCTTCAAAAGAATAATAAATAAAGTTGATAATCTCGTCGCCGTGTAAATTTAAGTGTTCGTTGAAAAATTCCCTTCCGAAGAGATCGATAGCTACCTGAACTTTCACTTGTAGTTCGTCCAGTTCTATCATTTCCCTCAGGTATTTCGTTTTCCCATTGATATCGTTTATCAAAACATCGAGTGATACACCGCCTAGAAGAATCCCAATGTATGACCACCGGCTCGTAATGCCTTCGCTCGCGGTATAAAGTCTTAATTCGTTGGGAGTAAGTTTTCTCTCTGGATGCGGAATATGATATTGATCTCTATCAAAATATTCTATTTGCCTGAGATCGTTGTTAAGGTAACCGCTAAGTTGCTTTTTACCGACTTCAACTTCTTCCAGTCTGTTGGCATCTGTGACGATGACTTCAATAGTTCCGGACCTCAAATGTTCTTCGGAAACCTCTATTTCTATTTTTTCGAACTGTACAGAAGTAAATAAAAGAATATCGCTCTGGCGTACAGAAACTTTAAAAATTCCCGAATCATCTGAAGTGGTACCGGTTCTGGAATTCATATTAATCACATGCACCCCTGACAGTGGCTGGGTTCCGGCTAGAATTCTACCGCTGATCATTTCGGGATCCTGTGCAAAGCAATTCAGGCTAAAGCCCAGAAAACTGAACAATAGCAGGTATTTCATTCTACTACAAAAAGTAATTTCCAAGTCGGTTAGTTGGTTTCGGTTTAATCATAACGTTCCAAAACTAAAATTAGCCTTTATTAACTCTGTAAACTTTTGTTAACGTATTCGATTCTTTATTTTTACCTTAAAAAGGTATATGAACGCAATATTAGCCAGCACCTCTACCCTACATTCCCAGGACTATCTTGAATACTTGATTCCACATTTACCCAAACTATATAAGGATGTAGCGGAAGTCATCTTTATTCCTTACGCCAGACCTGGCGGCATATCTTTGGATGAATACACATTACGGGCAAAGGAAGCATTTGCAAAAGCTGATATTAAGATAAAGGGTGTTCATGAATTTGAAGATCCTGAAAAAGCTATCCAGAATTCTGAAGGCGTTTTCACTGGAGGCGGAAATACGTTTCTACTGGTTTCAGAATTATACAGAAATCGGGTGATGGCTGTGTTGAAGCAAAAAATAAAAAGCGGAACTCCTTATATGGGAACAAGTGCCGGAACCAATATTGGAGGTTTAAGCATGCAAACGACCAATGACATGCCTATAGTGTATCCTCCATCCTTTCAAACGCTTGGTCTGGTACCCTTTAATATCAACCCACATTACCTGGATCCAGATCCAGACACCAAACACAAAGGCGAGACACGGGAGACCAGAATCAAAGAATTCCACAATCTTAATTCGCCGCCTGTGTTGGGCCTTCGCGAAGGAAGCTGGCTCGAGTTGAGCGGTAATAAAGTTACGTTAAAAGGAGATCTACCTGCCCGGATCTTCAGGAAGGATCAAGTACCTTTCGAAATAGAAACAGATTCAGATCTTAGCGACCTTAATTAATATGGAATACCAGAAGATTTTAGATACGATATATGATGAAATGAGCTACCGGGATGTTTCAGGAAAGGTCGCATCCTATATTCCAGAACTTGCCAAGGTTGATCGTCGTAAATTCGGGATGCACGTTTATTGCGGAGATAATCAGCATTTCAATTTTGGTGACAGTAAAGAGAAATTTTCAATTCAGAGTATTTCCAAGGTCTTCACTTTGGCGATGGGTATGCGTTTGATGGGAGAAGATCTTTGGGATCGTGTTGATGTAGAACCTTCAGGTGATCCATTTAATAGTCTTACTCAGCTTGAATACGAAAGTGGAATCCCCAGGAATCCATTTATCAATGCTGGCGCACTGGTAATTTCAGACATTCTTGTTGACCAATTAAAAGATCCAAAGCAGGAATTACTAGATTTTGTGCGTGAAATTACTGGTGATGATGATATTCATTATGATAAAACCGTAGCTGCTTCAGAACAGGCAACTGGATACAGGAATGTTGCTCTGGTAAATTACATCAAAGCTCTTGGAAATATAAAGTGTGATGTACAACCTATTGTAGACTTTTATTTTCATCAATGTTCGCTTGCGATGACCTGTGAGCAACTTTCAAAAGCATTTATGCTTTTTGCCAACAGAGGGCGCATCCTGGAAACCGATAAGAAAATTCTGAAACCGAAAACAGTGAAGCGTATTAATGCCTTGATGCAAACCTGCGGCTTTTATGATGAAGCGGGCGAATTTAGTTTTCAGGTAGGATTACCAGGAAAAAGTGGCGTGGGAGGTGGTATTGTGGCTATACATCCGGAAAATTACTCTGTAGCTGTTTGGAGCCCGATACTGAATGAAAAAGGAAATTCAGAATTAGGAATGAAAGCTTTGGAAAGACTTACGACCCTTACTGGTGTTTCTGTCTTTTAGCGAACTTAAATTTAATGCACAAAAAAATGCTTTCCGTAGATCGAAAAGCATTTTTTTATGAATTGAACACTGCTAAAATTATAGTGCTGCAACGTGCTTAGCCATATTAGACTTTAGGTTAGCAGCCTTATTATCATGAATGATATTTTTCTTAGCCAATTTATCTATCATAGAAATTACAGAAGGCAACATAGCCTCAGCCTCTTTCTTATCGGCCTCACGCAATTTCTTGATCGCGTTTCTTGTAGTTTTATGCTGGTAGCGATTTCTAAGACGCTTAGTCTCATTGCTACGAATCCTCTTCAACGCTGACTTATGATTTGCCATTAAAACTCACTCAACTTTCCTTGTCCGCAAGCAAGGCCATAAGACAGGCCTTGAAGCGCGACCTTATAACCAAGGCCGCACAGGTCGTCAACGTAGTATTCTCAGGACCACTTATCTATCCTTAAAGACCGGCGCCCGTTTTTCCATAAACGCGCGCATGCCTTCGTCTCTATCCTCCAGAGCAAAAGTGGAATAGAACAAACGCCGCTCAAAAAGCACTCCTTCTGATAAAGTTGTCTCGAATGCACGATTCACGGCCTCTTTAGCCATCGCTACAGCCGGCTTTGACAACTCAGCGACTCCCTCCGAAATCTTCAATGCTTCGGCAAGCATATCCGACACCGGGAAAATTCTACTTACTAGTCCAGCCCGCTCAGCCTCTCCCGCATCCATTGTGCGCCCTGTAAGTATCATGTCCATTGCTTTAGACTTGCCTACAATTCTCGGCAAGCGTTGGGTACCTCCAGAACCAGGGAAAGTCCCAAGCTTTATCTCGGGTTGGCCAAAGCGAGCGTTATCAGCAGCAATTATGAAGTCACACATCATAGCCAACTCGCATCCACCACCAAGGGCGTACCCAGATACTGCAGCTATGACGGGTTTTCTACAGCGGGTTATACGCTCCCATCTGGAAATAAAATCGCTGGAAAAAGCTTCAATATAGTCTTTTTCAACCATTTCCTTTATATCAGCACCCGCAGCAAACACCTTGGCACTGCCCGTCAACACAACAGC
>NZ_CAJWRQ010000050.1 GCF_913046405.1 uncultured Christiangramia sp. | reverse complement strand
AGATCAGTTTTTCTCATTTCAATATGGATTTTCCTATTCTGAAGGAAATTTCAGCATTGGGAGTGGTCACTCTGGCCAGGCAGGCTGTAGTAAGCGTTACCTATCTTTTAATGAATAATATTCTTTTTGATCTAGGTGGAGAAGAATCGATCACCGTATATGCGATCATTGCGCGTATGCTTATGTTCGCACTCTTCCCGGTACTTGGAGTCACCCAGGGATTTTTGCCTATTGCCGGTTTTAATTATGGGGCAGAGAACTTCAGCAGGGTTCGAAAAAGTATCAATACTGCTATTTTATATTCTTTCCTGATGGGGCTGCTAATCTTTGCCGGAATCATGATTTTCGCGCCAGATATTGTCGCAATATTTACTACGGAACCAAGTATTCTAGAGCAAACACCTTCAGCAATGCGCTGGGTTTTTGCAGCGATTCCAATTGTAACTATTCAGCTAATTGGCGCCGCTTATTTCCAGGCCATCGGAAAAGCTGTGCCAGCATTTTTGCTTACTCTATCGCGACAGGGATTTCTCTTTATTCCGCTGGTGCTAATTCTTCCGAAGTACTATGGAGAGCTTGGCGTCTGGATCTCTTTTCCAATTGCCGATGTACTTTCTACGATCATTACTGCCTATTTTCTGAATCGTGAGATTCGGCATACGCTCAGGTAAACTTCAGAAGCTTGAAAATTATAGTAAATCCTTATCTTTAAAGCAGACTAAACGATTTTCTATGAATCAATCTCTACTCAGGCTGTCAGTTCTTTTACTGATCGCCACTCTTTTCAATTCACAAAAACATTTTGCACAGGAAATTTCCGAAGAACTTTACGGCGCTCTGGAATATCGTCTAATTGGTCCGTTTCGAGGTGGACGAAGTGCTGCAGTAACCGGTGTTCCCGGTAAGCCAAATCTTTTCTATTTTGGAGCTGCAGGTGGCGGTGTATGGAAAACGACGAATGGAGGTCGCAGCTGGAGCAATATATCTGATGGTTATTTTGGAGGATCCATTGGCGCCATTGAGGTTGCTAAGAGCGATCCAAATGTGATGTATGTGGGTGGTGGCGAAAAAACGGTTCGTGGAAATGTTTCTTCTGGCTACGGAATCTGGAAAACCGAAGATGCCGGGAAAACCTGGAGCTCCGCTGGATTAAAAAACAGTCGGCATGTTCCCAGAATCGTTATTCATCCGAAGGATTACAATACTGTATATGCAGCTGTTCTCGGAAATATTTACAAACCTACTGAAGAGCGGGGAGTTTATAAATCTACCGATGGTGGTAAAAACTGGAAAAAAGTACTTTTTTCTAATGCAGATGCCGGTGCAGTAGATCTTATTATGGATCCCAACAATCCGCGAATTTTATATGCTAGTACCTGGAATGTTCAGCGCACACCTTATAGTCTGAGTAGTGGAGGAGAGGGATCAGCTTTATGGAAAAGTACGGATGGCGGGGAAACCTGGAAGGAAATTTCAGAAAACAATGGTTTTCCGAAGGATACTCTTGGGATCATTGGAGTGACCGTTTCTCCTGCAAATAGCGAAAGAGTCTGGGCTATTGTTGAGAATAAAGATAAAGGAGGTGTTTATCGCAGTGACGATGCCGGTGAAACCTGGAATTTGATTAATGACGATCGTAGCCTGAGACAACGTGCCTGGTATTATACACGAATCTATGCCGACTCCGAAGATCAAGACAAGGTATATGTGCTCAATGTGAATTATCATACAAGTACCGATGGCGGTAAGACTTACAGTTCTGCCAACGCACCACACGGCGATCACCATGATCTATGGATCGCTCCAGAAGATCCTCAGCGTATGATCATGGGCGACGATGGTGGAGCACAAATTACCTACGACGGTGGGGAAACCTGGAGTACATACCACAATCAGCCAACTTCTCAGTTTTACAGGGTAACTACAGATAATTCATTTCCGTATAGAATATATGCGGCACAACAAGATAATTCTACGGTTAGAATCAGGCATAGAACAGAAGGAGGAAGTATTGGAGAAGGTGACTGGGAATCTACAGCCGGAGGAGAAAGCGCGCATATCGCCGTAGATCCTGAAAATCCTGAGATCGTTTATGGTGGAAGTTATGATGGATTCCTAACCAGGTACAATCATGAAACCGGGACTGTAAGGAGTATTAGTGTCTGGCCAGATAACCCAATGGGTCACGGAGCCGAGGACCTCAAATATCGTTTCCAGTGGAATTTCCCTATTTTCTTCTCTCCGCATGATCCTGATAAATTGTATACCGCATCCAATCATTTACATATGACCACGAATGAAGGGGAAAGCTGGGAGGAAATTAGTAATGATCTTACGAGAAATGACAAGTCGAAACAAAAGTCTTCCGGAGGACCTATTACCCAGGACAATACTTCCGTAGAATATTACAGTACTATTTTCGCTGCTGCAGAGTCGCCTTTAAAGGAAGGTCTGCTCTGGACTGGAAGTGATGATGGCCTGGTACATGTTTCCAGAGATGGTGGAAAAAACTGGGAAAATGTAACACCTAAAGGAATGCCGGAGTGGATGATGATCAATAGTATTGAACCTTCTGTTTTTGATGAAGGCACGGCATATATCGCTGGAACCAGGTACAAACTGGGAGATTTTGCTCCTTATTTATATAAAACGACCAACTACGGGAAGTCCTGGAAAAAGATCACCTCTGGAATTTCTTCGGAACATTTTACCAGGGTGGTTCGTGAAGATCCTGCAAAACAAGGCTTGCTTTATGCAGGTACTGAAACCGGGATGTATATATCTTTTGATAATGGAGAAAACTGGAAAACTTTTCAGTTAAACCTGCCAATTGTTCCAATTACCGATCTTGCCATTAAAGAAAATAATTTGATCGTGGCTACGCAGGGAAGAAGTCTCTGGATCATTGATGATCTTAGCCTGTTACACCAGTTGAATTCAGTTGAAAAGAATCAGGATCATCTGTTTAAACCGAAAGCTTCTTATCGAATGGATGGCAGATCCCGAGAAAGTGCAACAGCCGGGACGAACCATCCCGCCGGAGTCATGACCTATTTTTTTCTGAAGGATCCTGAAGGTAAAAAAGTGAAGTTAAGCTATTTAAATGCTGAAAATGATACGATTCAGAGCTTCTCTTCTGAAGCAGAAAAGAATAAACTGGAAGTAAGTAAAGGAGCGAATCAGCATGTTTGGGATATGCGTGGCGAAGGCGCTGAACGACTTGACGGAATGATCCTTTGGTGGGCAAGTACAGACGCTCCGCAAGCGGTTCCCGGAAATTACAAGGTAGTTTTGGAAGTGGAAGATGAGGTGATGAAACAGGATTTCGAGATTTTAGCAGATGCAAATGCCGAAACCGATCTGGCTGGAATGCAAAAACAATACGATTTTATTTCCGGCGTGAATAAAACCGTAGACAAGGCTCATCAATCCATCAAAAAAATGAGAAAGGTCGATACACAACTGAAGGATTTTCAGAAGCAATATAAAAGCAATGAGCAGGTAAAACCACTGCTGGAAAAAGCGAAAACTCTGAGCGAGCAACTTTCAGAAATAGAGAATGCGCTTTACCAGACCAGGAATCGCAGTAACCAGGATCCGCTTAATTTCCCGATAAGACTCACCAATAAACTGGCGCATTTGAACAGTCTCGTAGGAATGGACGATTTTCCACCAACTCAGCAGGATATTGCAGTTAAAGACCAACTTACTGCCAGTATCAACGAAGAATTGAATAAATTTGACCAGCTTTTAGAAGAAGAAGTAAAAGCATTTAATAAGGAATTTAATGCGATGGATCTTAATTATCTATTCGTAGAGACTGAAGACTAAATGGAGTACTATAATTATATCAAAGCCCTGCACCTTATTTTCGTAATCACGTGGTTTGCCGGGCTTTTTTATATTCCGCGCATATTTGTTTACCAGATCGAAGCTGCTGAAAAGCCGGAACCGGATAGAACAATTCTTGGAGACCAGCTAAAACTAATGGCGAAAAGGCTCTGGTTCATTATTACCTGGCCATCTGCGATCCTGGCGAGCGCTTTTGCTTTTACGTTACTGGCGATGGTTCCGGGCTGGCTTGAGCAACCCTGGATGCACCTGAAACTTGGTTTTGTTGTGCTATTATTTGCCTATCATTTTAAGACCCACCTGATTTTTAAAGAACTGCAGAAAGGGATTATTAACTGGACTTCAAACGGAATGCGAATCTGGAATGAGGGAAGCACCCTAATTCTGTTTTCAGTAATTTTCCTGGTCATCGTGCGGGATGCTATTAACTGGATCTACGGAGTTCTGGGAATTTTTCTACTGGGGATTATGTTAATGCTGGGGATCAAATTATATAAAAGAATTCGATCCAGAAATCCCAATGCCTGAAATGGTTCGATAATTGTTGCCTTGAAGCGAAGCCTGCCTTATGAAGATGCTTAAACTATCCTTACGAACCAGAATTTTTATCTCTATGATCCTACTGGTTCTGGGGGCATCTATTCTAATTTTTGGGGTGACAGTATATCAATATAAGCAGGAAGCTGAAAGTTATCACGAAGAACGGCTGGAGCGTAAGCAAAGAGCGATCCTTGAGAATATTAAATTTGTACTTGCCAGTACAACTTATGTTGTAGACACAGAGAATCTTGGGCCAATTTTTACTGAAAGGGATAAGATCGATGAAATGGCTGAAGTTCACGAGATGCAGATCCATATTTATGATCTCGACGGAAGCCTTATTATCAAGTCCAACGAATCCTTCTTTAAAGATTCCACTACTGTAAGTATTCCAGAAAGTGTACTCAGTAAGCTGGACGCGACCACTACCAAGCATTATTTAAAGAAAACTGAAGTCAACGGGCAGAAATACCAGTCTTCATACAGTTATATTACCGATGGAAAATTTAAGCCACTGGCAATCCTGTATTTACCATATGTACAGGATGATAGTCTGCTGAACAGGGATTTGAACAATTTCCTGGTGCGCATGGCTGAAGTCTATCTTTTTATGCTGTTGATAGCCATTATTCTCTCATTCTTTCTTTCAAAATATATCACCAAATCGCTGAAGATCATTTCTGAAAAGATCAACCAGACGAGACTGGACAAACGAAACCAGAAGATCGAACTCTCCAATGCAACAGAAGAAATTTATGCACTGGTTTCGGCATATAACAGTATGATCGATGAGCTGGAGGAAAGTGCCGTAAAATTGGCCACCAATGAGCGGGAACAAGCCTGGCGGGAAATGGCCAAGCAGGTAGCGCATGAGATCAAGAATCCGTTGACACCTATGCGATTGAGCGTACAAAGTTTTCAGCGTAATTTTGATCCGGAAGATCCCGAAATTCATCATAAGGTTGATGAATACAGTGAAACGCTCATCAACCAAATTGATACAATGAGTTCCATTGCTTCGGCATTCTCGAATTTTGCAAAAATGCCGGCACAACAAAATGAAACTTTGAATGTCCCCAAGATCGTTAAGCTGGCCCTGGATATTTTTAATGAGAAATACATTGAGTTTCAATGTGATCAGGAAGAGATCCTGGCGAAATTTGATCGTACGCAATTAATCAGGGTGGTGACCAACCTGGTTAAGAATGCTACTCAGGCGCTTCAGGATGTAGAAGATCCTCGAATTATGGTGGCGGTCGAAGAAGAGGAGAATACCGTTCTTATTTCGGTTTCCGATAATGGAATGGGTATTTCCGAAGAAAATAAAACGAAGGTTTTTGAACCTAAATTCACCACGAAATCAAGCGGAATGGGATTAGGCCTTGCTATGGTAAAAAATATCGTGGAAACTTATAACGGGACGATTAGCTTTGTTTCCAAACAAAATAAAGGCACTATCTTTAACGTACGATTTCCAAAATAAAGATTATGAGTTATCAGAACATTTTAGAAGAGATTGAAAACGAAATATTAACGATCACGATAGATCGACCAAAGAAGCTAAATGCTCTTAATAGAGAGACGATTCTTGAGCTTCATCAGGCTTTCAAAGCCGCGAAAGATAATGACGAAGTGAAAGTCGTAATAATTACGGGTAGCGGAGAGAAGGCTTTTGTAGCTGGAGCAGATATTAGTGAATTTGCCGACTATTCACCCAAAGAAGGAAAGAAACTTGCGGCAGATGGACAGGAAAAGCTTTTTGATTATGTAGCTAATTTCCCTAAACCTGTTATTGCAGCTGTAAATGGATTTGCTCTTGGTGGCGGACTCGAACTTGCCATGGCAGCTCATTTTAGAATTGCCAGTGAAAATGCGAAAATGGGTCTTCCGGAAGTATCTCTTGGAGTGATACCGGGATATGGTGGAACTCAAAGATTACCACAACTGGTAGGAAAAGGTCGTGCAATGGAGATGATCATGACCGCGGGAATGATCGATGCCAACCAGGCTTTGCAATACAACCTGGTGAACCACGTAACCTCTCAGGAAGAATTGATGGAACTGGCTGTGAGCCTGGCTCAAAAGATCATGAAAAACTCCATGGTTGCTATTTCTACGGCAATCAAAGCGATCAATGCTAACTATGAAGATGGTGTTGATGGTTTTGAAATGGAAGTAAAAGGTTTCGGAGATAGTTTTGGCACTGAAGATTTTAAAGAAGGAACTTCAGCATTTCTAAACAAGCGTAAAGCCGAATTCCCTAATAAATAAAATACTGGCTTCTTTTTGAAAATCATGATTTGATGAAGGAGCCTTTTCTTTAAATTTTAACTAGGATAAAATCCATTAAAAAGGAATAATTCCATAATTTTGAAACATGAGTTATGAGGATTTTATCAAGGGCCGGGGAGCCCAGAAAAACAGCAGTAATAAGTTTGATGCGCATAGTCATGAAACCAGGGACGACTTTTTAAACTATTGCAATGCTGAAGGGGAAGAAGCGGTAAATTTTAAAACCACAACTATTGAAACCTTTCCGAAGAGTATCGTAAACAAAGTGACCAGTCCCGATGTTGGAATGGACTTTTCACTAAATCCTTACCAGGGTTGTGAACATGGCTGTATTTACTGCTACGCCCGTAACAGTCATGAATTCTGGGGATATAGCGCTGGTCTGGATTTCGAACAAAAGATCCTGGTAAAAAGAAATTCTGTTGAACTTTTAGAGAAAAAGCTAAAAAGCAAATCCTGGCAGGCAAGACCCATTGTGCTATCTGGAAATACCGATTGTTACCAACCTATAGAAAAGGAACTGAAGATCACCAGAAGTTTACTTCAAACCTTTTTTAAATACCGGCATCCTGTTGGAATGATCACCAAGAACTCCCTCATTTTACGCGATATGGATATTCTAAGAGAACTGGCTCAGGACAGGCTCGTACACGTAAATATAAGTATCACCACACTGCAGGAACATACTCGAAGAATCCTTGAACCAAGAACTGCCAGTATTAAAAAAAGACTGGAAACTGTAGAGAAACTTTCTGCGGCTAATATTCCGGTGAGTGTGATGATGGCACCTATCATTCCCTCGATCAATAATCATGAAATAATGCCGTTGGTTCGGGAAGTGGCTAATAGAGGTGCGCTGGGTGTGGGCTATACGATCGTGCGATTGAATGGCAGTATTGGAGAGATCTTTACAGACTGGATCAAAAAATCAATGCCAGATAGAGCCGATAAAGTTTTAAATCAGATTGCAGATATTCATGGAGGCAGCCTTAACGATAGTAGGTTTGGCACCCGTATGAAGGGAGAAGGACAGTTTGCTGAACAGGTAAAGCAGCAGTTTCAAATCGCTCGCAAAATGTATCTGCAAGATCGTAAAAAACCCAGTCTAAACTGTAAGTTGCATGAGGAATATAAAGATGGGCAGACAAAGCTTTTTTAATTTTTATGAAATTTCTATTTATACTAACTTGAAAACAAAAAGCTATGCCAGAATTACCAGAAGTCGCCTATCAAAAATTATATATTGATTCCACCAGCCTTCATCAAAAGATTGTAAAGGTGGATACGGGTGCAGACAAGATCTTCCAGTCACCTAAAAAAGATTTTAAGGATAGACTTCAAGGGAATGAGATCAAAGCGGTTTCTCAAATTGGTAAATATCTTTTTCTGGAACTAGGGAAGGATGGTTTTCTGGTAGTTCACTTCGGAATGACGGGCAGAATGGACTTCTTCCAGCACGATGATTTCCATAAACATGCGCAGCTAACGCTTACTTTCGACAATGGCGGCAAACTGTCTTTTATCTGTCCGCGGAAATTTGGCAAACTATTTCTAACTGATGACATTGAAAACTTCAGAAAAGAGAAGAAACTTGGACCGCATGCCACTGAAGTTTCAGAAGAAGAATTCATAGAGCTTTTCAGCAATAAGAAAGGCAATGTGAAAACTGCATTAATGGACCAGGCTTTTATCGCCGGGTTAGGGAACCTTTATGTTGACGAGATGCTATTTCAAACAGGAATTCATCCAAAATCGAAATGCGAGAATCTCGCTGACAAGGATCTAAAGGCGATGTTCAAAAAGATGAATATCATCCTGGAAACGGTGACAAGAAGCAAAACCGAAGGTGAGCAGATTCCCGATTCGTATCTTAGAAATCATCGGGAAGCAGGTGGTGACTGTCCGAATGGGAAGGCTAAGATCAAAATGATAAAAATTGGCGGTAGAAGTACTTATTTTTGCCCATACTGCCAGGAGATACGATAGCTTCTCAAAATCAAGAATTGATCTACTCTGCTACCAGATTCTGTAGGTCAAAATCCTAATGTTTTATTAGTACTACAGGCCTTCCGAACTTGATTCGATACTTTTGCAGGAAGACATTCCAGGCATCATTTCATCAAGGTTGCAAATCACCATTATAGGAAAATTGAAATTTGAAACGATGTAGGGAATAAATACTAATCCGGGCAGGAATACCCGCGAAAACTACATAAGATCGTGAAAGAAAAACCAGGAAATACCACACTACCATCAGGCAAGGAAGAGCTAGCCAGACTCGCCGCCCTGGAATCGGGGAACTACAAATATTCAGTTGAAGATTACTTTAAAACTCCAGAAGCATTTTCATTCAAATTATCTCCAGATGGAAAATACATTGGATATATGAAACGAAGAGCTTCAGGAGAACGGGATCTTTATCTAAAAGAAATCATTTCAGAAAAAGAAACTTTGCTAAAAGCACAGGGGGAAGATCTTATTCGTGGATTTGCCTGGGCCAGTGAGGACAGGCTCGTTTATATGCAGGATAAAGGTGGTGATGAAAATTACCATGTTTATGGGGTGGATATTTCCGGAGAAAATGATGTCGACCTTACTCCATATGACGGGGTGCGTGCCAACATCATATCTTCTTTAAAAGAGGATAAAGATCATATGATCATCCAGATGAATAAAGACAACTTGCAACAGGAAGAACCTTACAGGCTGAATGTGAATACCGGAGAGATCACAAAACTTTACAGCGTTGAAGAAGGGGACGATCCGGTAGCAGGTTATGATTTTGACAGCAAGGGGAATCTTCGTGCGATTACTAAAATTGTTGATGGTGTAAATACAGAGCTGTCATACAGGATTGATGGTGAATTCCAACAATTGAAATACACAGATTTTAGTGATTCATTTAGTATTTCCTCGTTCAATGTAGATGCTAATCAACCTGATCTTGCGTATGTAGTTTCCAATCTGGATGGTGATAAAACCGAAATTCAGATATATGATCTAAAGCTGAATAAGAAGATAGAAACGATCTTCAGTAATGAAACATTTGATGTTTCCGGCTTAACGCTGTCGAGAAAACGCGATTATGAAATTGACTACTTCAGCTACACAGGTGAAAAAACCGTAGTGGTTCCTGTAAGCGACACCTATAAAAAGATCTACGGAAGACTAAAAAAGGAGTTTGGAGACAAACAATTCTACACTGCTGGCAGAACAGATGATGAAAGCAAATATATGATCGCTGTGACCAGTGATAAGATCGTTGGCGAGTATTATCTGTACGATGTGCAGAAAGATGAGGTAAGGCTGCTATACAAGTTATTACCACAATTAAAGGCGGAAGATATGGCCTCTATGAAGCCAATCACCTTTAAAAGCCGGGACGGCAAAACCATTTATGGATACATCACGCTTCCGCAAGATCACAAAGCGGGACAGCAATTACCACTTATCGTGAATCCTCATGGCGGGCCGCAGGGAATTAGAGATTCCTGGGGTTTTAATCCTGAAGCTCAACTTTTTGCCAGTCGTGGTTATGCCACCCTTCATGTGAATTTTAGAATTTCGGGTGGATACGGAAAAGAATTTTTAAAAGCTGGTTTTGGCGAAATAGGCCGCAAAGCCATGGATGATGTGGAAGATGGAATAGACTTCGTGATCGATCAGGGTTGGGTAGATAAAGATAAAGTTGCTATTTACGGTGGAAGTCATGGTGGTTATGCGGTGCTTCGCGGAATGACTAAAACTCCGGAAAAATATGCCTGTGGTGTGGATTATGTCGGAGTAAGCAATCTCAACACATTTATGCAAACCATCCCTCCATACTGGGAAAAATACAGGGAGATCATGTACAAGATCTGGTATAATCCAGACAATGCTGAAGAACAGGCAATCATGAACGAAATTTCACCGGCTTTGCATGTGGATAAGATCCAAAAGCCACTATTCGTAGTGCAGGGAGCCAACGATCCCCGGGTGAATATCGATGAAGCAGACCAGATCGTGGAAAGCTTGAGAGCACGCGGAGTTGAAGTTCCTTATATGGTAAAGTATGATGAAGGTCACGGATTTGGGAAAGAAGAAAACCGACTCGATCTGTATAAATCCATGATGGGCTTCTTTGCTGAACATTTAAAAGATAAAGAAGCTAGTCCGCTAAAAGGATAATACTGAAGGAAATTAATTAAAGGTCGATACAAAAATGTGTCGGCCTTTATTTTTTTCCATCCCATTCAGCATAGAACTGGTCAAGGAAAACTTCCATAAAAGCATGACGCTGTTCTGCGATCTTTTTAGCAGTAGTTGTATTCATACGCTCTTTCAGCAAAAGCAGTTTCTCATAAAAATGATTGATGGTAGGAGTCAGAGAAGCTTTATATTCTTCTTTGCTCATATTAAGGTTTGGTTTGATCTCAGGATCGTAAAGTGGTCTGTTTTTAAAGCCGCCATAATTAAAAGTTCTGGCGATTCCAATGGCACCAAGCGCATCCAGCCTGTCGGCATCCTGAACGATATCAAGTTCCATAGATCGAAATTGCTGTTGAACATTTCCACCTTTAAAGGAAATATTTTCAATGATCTTTACCACGTGATCTATGATCTCTTCTGAAACCTTTTGAGTCTGTAGAAATTCTCTAGCCTTCGCCGGGCCTACCGTATCATCTCCACCATGAAATTTAGAGTCGGCAATATCATGTAGCAAAGCGCCTAATTTTACGACCAGAAGATCTGCTTCTTCAGAAGCTGCAATATTCAGACTATTCTTATAAACTCTTTCTATATGAAACCAGTCGTGACCTCCTTCAGCATTATGCAATGTTTCCTTTACATAAGCGATCGTTTGGTCGATCAGCAATTCTTCGGTCATAGTTATTTGATATCTGCGATAATGGTTCTTTCAATTTTAGCAATAAGACTTTCAGCATCCATAGAAGATATTTCTATTGGGTCATGTGCTTTTAAGGTCATATTTACGCCAATTCCCATCGGGAAATTTCCGTATTTGAATAGTTTCCAGGAGTTATTGATGGTAATTGGAACTACGAGTGCTTCCGGATTCTTTTTGAAAAGCATCAACATCCCGTTTCTTCGAAATTCCTTGGGTTCGCCAGTTCTACTGCGAGTTCCTTCAGGAAATATAACAGCAGAACGTTTGGTGGTTTTTAGATAATCTCCAAAAGCCGACATTTTTTGAAGCGACTCTCTTCTGTTCTTGCGATCTATCAATACTGAACCACCATGTCTTAAATTGAAGGAAATACTTGGAATACCGTGACCTAATTCTTTTTTACTAACAAATTTAGGATGATGTTTTCTAAAATACCAGATGAGTGGCGGAATATCATACATTCCCTGGTGGTTGGAAACAAAGATCACCGTACGATCTGTAGGTATATTTGCAGGTTTCTGAATATCAAAAGTAGTTCCCAGAAGATTCAGGCAACGTAAGAGGAAGAGATTGAAGATATCAACACTTTTTTTATGTGCTTCATATCCTCCAAGTTTCAGGCATACCCACTGGATAGGATGAAAAAGGAGTAAATTCAGAAAAAAGAAGAAATAGAAAATTACCGTAAGCGGGTAAGCAAGAATTTTTTCCATAGGCTATAAAAATACCAAAAATAGCGAAATCTAGAACTGAGGTATAAAAAAACCACGCAGGAAACTGCGTGGTCTTAAATTATATTAGGTGATTCTTAGCAGAACTCATTATAAGCTCCAATAAGATTTTCAGCGATCATATCTGCAGGGCGACCTTCAATATGGTGACGCTCTAGCATGTGTACTAATTCACCGTCCTTAAACAAGGCCATAGATGGCGAAGAAGGAGGGAATGGTACCATAAGATCTCTCGCTTTGTCTGTTGCTTCCTTATCGACACCTGCAAAAACAGTTACCAGATTATCTGGTTTTTTGCTATTCTGTAAAGACATTCTAGCTCCCGGTCTTGCGTTCGCTGCTGCACAACCACAAACAGAATTCACTACTACCAAAGTAGTTCCCTTCTTTTCCATAGCCTGCTCAACATCTTCTACTGTGTGTAATTCTTCAAAACCAATACTAGTAAGATCCTCTCTCATTGGTTTTACTAAATCTGCTGGATACATATATCAATTCTTTTTATTAAACTTTATTGAGGCACAAAGGTACCAAATTTAGTTCAGCTTACATATCTCAAATTACTATGTCCTAATAGGTTCAGTTTATGACCTATTCAAAGCGAACTCATGAAGCCAATTATAGATTACAACACTAAAATGTTATCTTTGCGGCTAAAGAAAATTGCCCAATGATCAAATGGCTTGCCGCAGTTCTGGGATACATGTACTTCAGGTTTCCCGGTGCTATTCTTGGATTTATAGTAGGTTCCCTGCTGGATAATTACATACGCACCTCTGGTGGTCTGTTTAAATCCATGGCTGGGGGACAGAAGCAAACAGTTTCACCCGGAGATTTTGAACTTAATTTACTATCATTAAGTTCCATTGTGATCAAGGCAGATGGGAATGTCTCCCAGCAGGAACTTGATTATGTTCGCGCGTATTTTATTCAGGCCTACGGAAAAGAGCGTGCGAATGCCACTTTTCGAACTTTTAACGAAGTAGTTAAGAACCGTCAGGTTTCGGCTTATAATATTTCCAGGTATCTAGCTGCACGAACAAAATATCCTACCAGGCTGCAAATCATCCATTTTCTCTTCGGAATAGCCCAGGCCGATGGTCATGTAAGTGAAGCTGAAGCAAAAGTCATCAGGGAAATTGCCGGTCATCTTCAAATTGGAGCCCGGGATTTCGAAAGTATCAAGGCGATGTTCTTTAAAAGCACCACCAGCGCTTACACGATCCTGGAGATCGAGAAATCTGCAACAGACGCTGAAGTTAAAAAGGCTTACCGCACCATGGCGAAAAAATACCATCCAGATAAATTAGGAGATATGGATGAAGCCTATAAAAAAGGAGCTGAAGAGAAATTTAGAAAAGTGCAGGACGCCTATGAACAGATCCAGAAGGAACGCGGACTTTAATTCTCCAGTATTTCCAGAAACTGCTCCTTATTGAGATATTGAAAATACCTTGCTTTGGCTTTAAAATCCTGATCCAGAAAGACCATTGCTGGCAGCGAAAATGGCCTGTTTTTTCGTCTGGCCATAAGCAAAGCGATCTGGTGAACCGGATTTCTTCGGTTTAGCCGTTCATTGATAAACACCTGATTCCCAAAGCGGACAGTATCCTCACTTTCCACATCAAATTTTACTGCGTAATAATCTTTCTTTAATCGCTTCTTAACCACGTCGGAAGAAAAAACTTCTTCATCCATTCTTTTGCATGGCGCACACCAGTCGGCATAGAAGTCAATGAAAACCTTTTTCGGTTTTAGCTGAAGGGAATCGTATAATTGTTCAAAAGTGAGCCATTCTACTTCAGACCTTTTTTGTGCGGAAGTTTCCGTAGAAAGAACAAAGAGGAGAGCAGCAAAGATTACCGAAAACTTCATATTATAAAGATTCTATTTTGAGACCTACAAAAATAGAACGCGGATTCCCTGGACCGTAGATGTAGTTACTGTCACGGTTCTTGCCGATATCAAAATCGTCCTGGTAAGCATTGGTGACGTTCTTTACGCCACCAAAGATCTCCATATTAGAATTGACTCTCGACAGCGGAATGTTATACCCCAAACGCAAACTTAGCTCTGCAAAACTTGGAGTAATGTCATATTCGTCTATATCCTGTCCGGTTCCTTGCCCGGCAAAGTGCACGATATCCATCTCTCCTGTATAGACAAGGTTAGCACTTGCATTAAAGCGCTTTCCGGGAGTAAAGGTTAAGGTTGCGTAGCCATAATCATTCGGTGTACGAAGAAAGTCTCTTTTCGCTTCCAGTCCTTCTATATTTTCAACAGGTTCTTCAAACTTACTGGATTGCAAAGTGAATCCTGCTTCCAATTCAAACAGGTAATGAAAATTAGCTCTGGTTTCCAAGGTAAATCCTTTCACAGTTGCGCCCGCACCATTACGTTTTTCAAAACGCTCACCAAACTGATCTTCTCCTAATGGAAAAAGATAGAATGCATCATTCAATTTCGTGTAGAAGCCTTCCAGGGTATAACCCCAGATAAAATGCTCGGTAGCTCGATCGTAATTGATAGAGGCCGTAAAACTGTTACTTCGCTCTTCAAAAAGATCTTCGGCTAAAGAAATCCGGGAAATTCCGCCCCCGGCAAATGCGATGTGCAGATCTGTGTCGAAAGCCTGAGGAGCTCGGAAACCTGTTCCCCAGCCTAATCTAAACTGCGTGGTTTCTTTTAGTTTATATAGAAGAGATAGACGCGGACTCACAATCGCATTATCTACCAGATTATGTTTATCGACTCTAAAACCTGATAGGAAATTTAGGTTCTCAGTGACATCCCAGTCATTTTGAAAGAACGCTCCAAAATTTCGGGTCGTTTGATCGATGAGGTAATTGTAAGAAGGAATGATATCGTACACATCATCATATACAAATTCTGCTCCCGTAGTAAGTGTAGTGGTACCACCAAGAAAATTGTCGATTCGCTGATTAAATTGACCGCCTCCCTGATGCGTTTCCACTTCTGAAGTTCCGTAAGGAGGATCGGCAAAAAACTGCTGTTTCTCGATTTCGCCATCTGGAATGATCCCGGTATAATGATCACGCTTTGTGGATTGACCACCGTAATAAAGAATAATTGAACTCTTGTCATCATTAAAATTTACCTGGTAATCCAGGCTTCCCATAAGAACATTATGAGTTCTCTCTTCACTTTGTTGAGCAAGATATGCAGGGCCTTCCACCATTTTACCGCCATAACGGTATTCATATAAACTGCTCAGGCTTAAATTGATCTTGGAATCTTCAGTTGGGAGATAAAAAGCATTGACCCCGAAAGCATTGTCTTTAAGTTCGGGCAATTCAGAATGGTTATCGCCATTCGCATCATATAATTCCCGGGTTCTTCGATTAACGAAAAAATTTGCTCCTGCTTTATAATCTTTAGAGACTACCGTAGCGTTTCCGTTTAGAATATCCTGGTTTGCATCGCCATCGATATTCTCGAAAGTATAGCTAAGACTGTATGAATTTTTCTTCGGAATTTTGGTGATCACATTCACTGTCCCACCAATGGCGCTGGAACCATATAAAGCTGAAACTCCACCGCGAACAACCTCTATACGTTCGATCATGTTCACCGGAATTTGTTCCAGACCATATAAACCGGTTAACGGACTAAAAATTGGACGACCGTTCACCAGGATCTGTGAGTATCCGCCTTGCAATCCATTCATTCTTAGCTGGGTGTAATTACAAGTCTGGCAATCTTTTTCGATTCTTAATCCCGGCTGAAAGCGCAACCCGTCTGAAAGATCTGTTGCCACTACCTGTTCCAGGGTTTCACTGTTGATAAGATTTACGATCACCGGAGAATCTGTTCTTCTTTTGGCAGTTCTGGTCCCGGTAACCACAATTTCGTCCAGTCCGTTTGGATCTATCTCCATCTCAATGTTCAGAGTCTTTTTCTCCTGTTCGAGCTTGATATTCCTGTAAACTGTCCTGAAGCCCTGGGACTTTACGATGATCTTATACTCACCAGCAGGAAGCTTCAGGCTATAAGCACCATTTTCATCAGCACTTGTACCATAATTTTCATCTTCAGTATAGATACTGGCAAATGCTACGGTACCTTCAAAGGAATTAATAGTTCCGGTGATTTCAGAACCCTGGGCAAAACTGGAAATTGATATAATTCCGAAGAGGAAAAAAGATATAAACCGCATTATTTTTTTTACGAAGATATAAAATATATTTAGACAAGACTAAAAAATGGATTTATTGAATAAAAAATGTATTTTTGGTGCTATTAAAATGTATTTTATGTTTAGCTTATCTGAAGAGAATTATCTTAAAGCCATATTTCATCTGCAGAATTCCTATAAAAATGGGGTGAGTACGAACGCGCTTGCCGAGGAAATGCAAACCAAAGCCTCCTCGGTGACCGATATGATCAAGAGACTTTCAGAAAAGAGCCTGGTGAATTACAAGAAATATCAGGGGGTAAAACTTAGTGAAGCGGGTAGGGCTGCCGCGATAGAAGTGATTCGAAAACATCGATTATGGGAAGTGTTTCTCGTGGAAAAACTCAATTTTAACTGGGATGAGGTGCATGAAGTGGCCGAGCAGCTGGAGCATATTAAGTCTGAAAAGCTAACTGCAGAACTTGACAGGTTTCTGGGATTTCCACAGCGAGATCCACATGGAGACCCAATTCCAGATTCAGAAGGGAACTTTTCTGTACCCAACCGCGTGTTACTATCTGAACTTAAAATGGATGAAACCGGGATTTGTGTGGGAGTGAAAGATTCCTCTACAGAATTTCTACAATACCTGGACAAGAATAATATTTCCCTGGGAGCGACCGTAAAGGTGAAGCAAAAGGAGGATTTTGATCAATCAATGTTGATCGAAATGAATGATAATGAATTGATGATCTCAAACCAGATCTCAGCCAACTTATATATAAAAACAACTTAGAATGGAAGCATTAATTAGCTATTTCGAACAATTGGATCCGGTACTTGCAGCATTATATGCAACCCTTTTTACCTGGGGACTTACGGCATTGGGAGCATCGCTGGTTTTCCTGTTTAAAGGAATGAACCGTGCTTTCTTTGATGGAATGCTGGGTTTTACCGGTGGCGTTATGGTAGCGGCAAGTTTCTGGAGTTTGTTGGCTCCCGGAATAGAGATGAGTCCTGGCGAAGGATTTGAAAAGACCATACCGGCCTTGGTTGGATTTGGGCTGGGAGCACTGTTCATCTTTGGACTTGACAAGGTTTTACCGCATTTGCACGTAAATTTTAAAATGAGTGAAGCTGAAGGGGTTAAAACTCCGTGGCATAAATCTGTATTATTAACGCTGGCGATCACCCTGCACAATATTCCCGAAGGTCTTGCCGTAGGTGTGCTGTTTGGTGGTGTTGCGGCCGGTTTTGAGGGTGCCAGTATTGGTGGTGCGGTAGCTCTGGCCATTGGTATTGGACTGCAAAACTTCCCGGAAGGATTTGCGGTAGCCATGCCATTAAGAAGACAGGGATTGAGCCGATGGAAAAGTTTTAATTACGGTCAGCTTTCTGCGATTGTAGAACCTTTTGCGGCGGTACTCGGTGCCTGGGCAGTAATGACCTTTGAACCAATATTACCATACGCCCTATGTTTTGCTGCAGGTGCGATGATATTTGTTGTGGTTGAGGAAGTGGTCCCGGAAGCACAGCAGGGTGACTTTACCGATATTTCAACCCTTGGATTTATTGGAGGTTTCATGGTCATGATGACGCTGGACGTAGGTCTCGGGTAGTATTTTGCAACAGGAGAAATTTGCGATCGTCTTTTTTAAAAAGAAAATATGCGATTTCTCATCATTTTTATGGCATTATACATTTCTTTTCAATCTGCTGAAAAGGAAAAAGAAGAGACAACTTCAGAAACTAAAGAACAAAATCAGGAAGTAGAATTGAATGTCTTTTCGGAATCCTTATGCCTTGGAGATGAGCTTAAGTTTGGGGACCGCCGAATAAAATTAAGGAAGATCATTTCAGATTCCAGGTGTCCCAGTAATCCTATCGTAATGTGCATCTGGGCAGGACAGGTGCGAGTAAAGGTAGATGTCTATGAAAAACGGGAGTTTGTTGGGAGTGTGGAATTTTCAGGTACTCAATCAATAGACCATCTTTTTGCTAACTCGAAAGAATTAAAGATAAGCCTGGTAAATGTCAAACCTTATCCAGTGAATCCTGGTAAGATCCCTGCGGAAGATTATATGGTAAGTTTTCGGCTTACCGAAGTGATGTGATTAATCACTACAGCCACAACCGGAAACTCCGCAAGCAGCAGCGCTATCTTTCTTTTTGGAACCGCCAACAAAGGAAGGCTTCCATATAAAGCGCATAACCACGTAACCCAGAGCCATCAAAAAGGTAATTAAGACCACCTGCTGCCTGCTCAGCGCCATATCCCAGCGATGTAGCCAAGCCAAATAGCGTTGCAAAAACAGCAATAATATCAACTATATGACCGGGCCAGCCCCAGGTTCGCTCACCCAGTAAGGGGTATAGTGCTGAGCGAATGACCAAAGGAAGGCCCTTGTTATAACAAAAGAAGGCCAACGACAAACCCAACAGGGCATAACCAGCCCAGGGATGAAATGCCCAGTGGTAAATAGTGGCAGCCATAGCCAACTCCCTTAACGATTGCCCTTCTATGGATTCAGCATTAAGGGGCGGTATCAGGGCGTGGTTCATGGGTTCCAGAACACAATAAAACATAATACCAATACCGATTCCTGCCGCAAACAGCATACAAACCCAACTCACGAAGTGATAACGCGGGCTCGCCTGCGGCCCACCTATCCGAATTCGTCCATAAGGTGACAGAACCAGGAAAACACAGAAAAGAAGATAAAGGTTCATAGCGCCCATGAAAAACCAATCCAGGGTGGTAGTAAGCCAGATTCGTAATTCATTGAAATAGACAGCTGCCAAATCGGGTTGACTTAAGGTAAAGACTATAAAAGAAACGATAGTGCAACTGCTGATCAGGAACACCGGGTTATGAATATCAAGCCCGAAAGGTCTGATATTGTCCTGACCCACCTGGTAAGTAGAAGAATATAAAGATTCTGTGGCTAGCGATTGTTCGGACTGGGCTTCATCGATCGACAAGATGTTCCTGCTGATTGTTATTTATAGGCACCCTAGCACGGTGACACCTGTGATGTCAGTTATAAAGGCATCGGGTAACCGGAAACCCGTTTTAGTCTTTAATCATAGCGAGCAGCCGCTGGCCCTTTCTGTTTTACGTAGACGCCCCGTATCACCTCAAATACCGCAGCACGCAGGTCCTGTTGGCTATAATCTTCCTTGAAATAGCTGGTAAAAACCGCAACCAGGTCAAGTGTCGGGTTCACCAACAGGCCCTGCCCACCCCAACCTCCCTTGAACAGAAAGCCTTGTCTATCGACATAGTCCCACTGGTAAATATTGTAACTTCCATCGTCCCGAACCAGATTGGCATTTGCCTTATTGAATAAAAAATCAATGTGCTTGTCAGAGATAATTTTCGTATCTGAAACAATGCCATAGGAAGGCGTAAAAAGTAGTCCAAACCGAGCCAGGTCCCTCATATTAGACAAAAAGCCGCCATGGGTAAGCGGTATACCGTAACGGTAGGCAAGATAAGATGCATCGGCTTCCGCGCCAATCAACTGCCAGATCTCCCGGGTGAAAATATCCTGGAACGGTTCACCAGTCAGCTTCTCCAGCAACCAGGCCAATACAAAAGTATTCAAACCGGAATAGGAAAATTTTTGGCCCGGCTCAGCGTGCTTAGATACACGCAACGTTTTCAGAAAGTCATAGGGATTATCCGGCGCAGGCGCTTCCCTGAAGCCATCACCGATGGCTATAGAGTACTGGTAATAGCAGGATTGCCGATTTTCGTATTCATCCTGGCAGTCAAGCCCCGTTGCCATATCAAGTATATTGCGTATGCTGATTTTAGCGATATCAGAACCAGCAAGTTCCGGCAGGTAAGATTGAATCGGCCGACTAACATCAACCAGACCCCGTTCCTCATAGATCCTTATCAGCGTCGCCGGCAGCACCTTGGCAACCGACCAGTAAATCGGTTTCTCGTAGGGCTGCATGCGCGGATAGTGTTGATAGACGATCTGACCACGATGCAGTATAACCACGCCCATTGCTGTGGTGTGTCTACTTCCCAGAAAATCAGAAAAAGACATCGCACCACTGGCAGTGCTGATTTCATAATCCCCAATCGACGCATTCGGTTCGACTGCCAGCTTACTAACAGGACCATCTCGATAGACATTTACAGTGGGAAACAGCTGATGCACATTTTTGTGCATCCAGCCCATCTGCTTACCAGTCACCGTCCACCAGATATCGTCAGCCGGCACCAGCCTCTGCCGCCTTTGAATTTCCGCCGGGGTGTAGGCCGATTCAAAGTTTGCGTACCGCTGTTCAGCAATCCCTGGTTGAGCAAACAGGAAGATCAGGGTAGATAAAACTAGAGCAAATAAATTAGGCATGGCAGGGTTACGCGCTCAACTTGCTAAAGCAAAAGCAGCAAAGAAGTAAAGAAGTAAAGAAGTAAAGAAGTAAAACTTTGCGCTAATCTTAAAGTATCAGCCACTTGCAAATGCGGCTAGTGGCTTAAAAGTACAGCGCCAGCA
>NZ_CAJWRQ010000049.1 GCF_913046405.1 uncultured Christiangramia sp. | reverse complement strand
CCTCGGCCGGCGCGGGGTGGAAGTGATCGCCCGTGCCTACCAGGCCCAGCATGCAGAAAAGAATTTCAGCCACTATATCGAAGAGGGCAGTGGTCACGTCTTAAGCGACAGGATGTGGCAACTGACAAGCGAGTTTTTTAGCCGGCACCTTAACAAGGACTGATTTTACGGGCTCCTGCCTTATCCGGCCGCGATTGCCCGCTGCACCGCGTCTCCCATGTCTGCCGGGCTCTGGGCCACCTCAATGCCTGCTTCTTCCAGTGCCTCGACCTTGGCCGATGCCGTTCCCTTGCCTCCGGAGATGATCGCACCGGCATGTCCCATTGTACGTCCAGCAGGAGCAGTTTCTCCAGCGATAAATCCAACAACCGGCTTTCTGTTACCGTTCTGCTTAACCCTCTGAGCGGCATCAGCTTCAAGCTGACCTCCAATTTCACCGATCATTACAATACACTCAGTTTCATCATCGTTCATCAACAATTCTACTGCTTCTTTCGTGGTAGTTCCAATAATTGGATCTCCACCAATCCCAATTGCAGTAGTGATACCAAGACCTTGTTTTACAACCTGATCTGCAGCTTCATAGGTAAGCGTACCAGATTTAGATACGATTCCAACTTTTCCTTTTTTGAAAACGAAACCTGGCATGATACCAACTTTAGCTTCTCCCGGAGTGATTACACCTGGACAGTTAGGTCCAATAAGTCTGCAATCACGGTCTTTAATATAATCTGAAGCCTTTACCATGTCTGCTACAGGTATTCCTTCAGTAATAGTAATAATCACTTTAATTCCAGCATCGGCAGCTTCCATAATGGCATCTGCAGCGAAAGCTGGTGGTACGAAAATGATAGAAACATCTGCTCCAACCTGTTCTACAGCTTCAGAAACTGTATTAAAAACAGGCTTATCAAGATGCTTTTGCCCTCCTTTACCAGGAGTAACTCCACCAACTACATTTGTACCGTATTCTATCATTTGTTCAGCATGGAAAGTACCTTCACTACCGGTAAAACCCTGCACGATTACTTTAGAATCTTTATTGACTAAAACGCTCATAAATGTCTTTTAATTTTGGAACACAAAAGTATGTTTTTAAATATAAAACCTAAAGTCATTTTATAGATTATTGCGAGAAAAAACCTTAAAGTTGATATAAAATTAACTTGAAATGAAAATTCCCGCTGAGTTTACATCTCGTTTTCTAAAATTATCTACTTCCCGTAATCTTCATAAAACCATCGGAATCTCCAGTTTGGTTAACAACGATCTTCGTATAGTCCTTTGATTCTATAATCTTAGTTGCTTTTTTAGCCGAGATCTTTTTGCCATTATAGAAAAAACTTCCACCCTCTGCATTGATCTCCTTGACAGTTTTTAATGGAGCTGGAGGATTTGGTGGAGCCGGCATTTTTTTGGTCTGATGTTCAATAGCTTTCTTTTCCTCTATGATTTGTTTTAATTCAGCCTGATTTTTCTTAATTTCTAAATTCAGACTAGCTTTCTCTTCTTTACTAAGTTTTTCTATGTTATCCAACTTATGTCGAATTACATTCATTTTCTCAACCTGCTTTGATAACTCCACACTTTGTGTCTCATAATCATTTACCACATCTTCGTAAGTTTGAATATGGTGGACTTTTTCTTTTTGTACAGTCCATTGTGAACCTGCGGAATTTTTTGAATTAGGTCGAGCTTCACCAGTCGGAGCTGGAGGTGGCGGTGGAAGAATATCATGACCGCTAACCTTAGACATTCTGCTTTTTCTGAATTCGCTATTTAAAGATTCCATAAATCCAGATGCTGGATCTATAACTTGCATTCTGAAATTATAACTTTTCAACTCTTCGTCTGTTATCCCTTCGGAAAGCTTATCCAGAGTTTCACTTAACTTATCAGGATTCGTTTTTACTCCGTTTACTCGAAGCGTGTTGCCGGTAACCTGAATACTGAAGAGATTGTCTCTCTGTTCTCCAACAACTGAATTTGAGCTTTTGGAGGCTGGATCTCTGCCTTTTATAGCCTGTACTGGCGGTGGCGGAGGTGGTGGCGGTGTAGCACCAGTTTCTGGAGTGCTTGGAGCTAGAAACTCAGTTCCTGAAATTCTGGATAATTCAGTTTTGCGATACTCAGCATTAAGTTTTTCAATAAAACCGGTAGTTGAATTAGCGAAGTCTACATAAAAATATGGGTTTTTCAACTGCCAGTCGTTCCAGTTCTTAGTAAGCTTATCCAACTCATCTGCAAAAATATTAAGGGATACAGGCTTGTCGTACAAAAGAATTTCTTTATTGTTCACTGTGATATAAACCGATTTTTTCTTCTGAAGCTCGATCAATTCCGAGTTCTCATCAATTGATAGCACTGGCTTCGCTACAATTTCTTGGTTGAAAGTATAGATACAACCTCCAAGAATGGGTAGCAATACCAGCATTTTCATACTCAGCCGTCTGGCTGAAAGATTTTTTGTCATCATAAGTATTCGTTTTTTGATTAATGAATGATTAATGGGACTTGCCAGAACGTTAAGATCCTGTCCCCGGCTGTAACCTAAAAGAAGTTCACTGTAATCTCTCAGGTTTTGATGCTTTACAAGTACTTGCTCATCTGCAAGAAACTCATGGTTTAATTTGATGGAATTTTTAATGAATATAAATATTGGATTGAACCAGAAAATCGCATTCACCAGTTCCAGAAATAGAAGATCCCAGGAATGTTTTTGATCTACATGAGCTTTTTCATGTGCTATCACCGCTTCCGAAATCTGTGCGTTCTTAAATTCTTTTCTACTAAAGAAGATATAATGCAGGAAACTGAAAGGATTGATGGAATTACCAAGCAGCACATAGATATATGGAAGTTCTTTTTTAAGCTGACCTGATTTTATCGTCAATCGCATCTTATTAAGGTTCCATATAAACCGAAGCACAAAAACCAAAAATCCAATGAAATAAATAACCAGCAATATCTGACTCCCATATTGGTCAATAGAACCAGTTTCCTGTTCTGCCGATGAGTTTTCAGATGGTATTACTATCATCGGCGCAGTGTCAACGAATTCTTTGGCAGCTACCTCGTAAGAAATGCTAATAAGAGGTAGCATCGTTGAAAATAACAGCATGAAGATTAGATAAAAACGCTTTAGCCTGTTGGATTTTTCAGCTTCCAGAAAAAATTTATAGAAGGCAAAAAGAACCAGCAAACATCCCGCAGATTTTAAGATATACTCCAGCATCTCAATCTTTTTTTAATTTCTCATCAATCAGTTTTCTCAATTTCTTCAACTCATCATCAGTAAGATCTGTTTCTTCAGTAAAGAAAGATGCAAACTGCGAGGCAGAGTTATCAAAGAAGGATTTGATCATCCCATTCATTCTTTTAGAGAAATAAGCTTTCTTACTCACTTTAGGATAATACTCTCTGGATCTGCCTATCTGCTCATAAGCTACGAAATTTTTATCCTGCATTCTTTTAAGCAAAGTTGCGATGGTCGTCGTAGCAGGTTTTGGATCGGGATAAGCTTCGATAAGTTGTTTCATAAAAGCTTTCTCCTTCTTCCAGAGATGTTGCATTAATTCTTCTTCAGTATTCGAAAGTGACATATAGCTATAAATTGATCCTCTACAAATGTAGAATAAATATTTATTTCTACAAACATAGAATGAAAATATTATAAAAAAACCCTCTATGGTTAAGAGGGTTAAAAATTTTTAGGACCAGGGATCTTCGTCGATCTCTTCACCTAGCTGACTAATTTGAGTGCCCTTGTAGAGTTTTCCATCTTTCAGCTCCCACATTGCGACAAAATGCGCTAAAGGCATTTCCTCTTCGGGGTTTTCTATAGTTCTTACGAAATATGTGAAATGGATAGCAGCTTCATTCCCATTCGAGATTATCTTTTCAGTCTCAGCCCGCAATGATTCGTATGATTCTGAAATCTCTTTCGTAATCGCAGAAATACCTTCTAAATTTAATTTTCTGAATCCTGTAGTACCGTACCAGCGTAATTCAACATCTGGATGAAGATATGCCTTCAGCACTTCTTCATCTTTATAGAAGTTAGATTCGTAAAATTTGGTTACAATATCTTTAGTCTCTAGATCCATAAATCTTATTTTAATTTTTTGACAATCTCCGGCAATTGTTTAATCGCCGCATATTCTCTAAGTTTTGTTCGTACTTCACCAAAAGGCGTGCCCCAATAGGTTGTGCCTGGTTCAGTATCTTTTGAAACTCCGCATTGTGCCATAAGAACCGTTCCGGTAGCAATTCGAACATCACTTCTAATTCCAACCTGTCCCCATATCGTAACATCGTCTTCTACGATCACACAACCGGCTATTCCAATTTGAGATGCTAATAAACAATTTTTTCCGATAACAGTATCATGCCCGATCTGAATTAAATTGTCAAGCTTGGAACCTTCACCGATAGTAGTATCTCCGGTAACCCCGCGATCTATCGAACAATTCGTTCCTATCTCTACATGGTCTTGCACTACTACTCTACCACCTGAAAGTAATTTATCAAATCCTTCTGGTCTCTTTTTATAATAAAAAGCATCACCGCCCAGTACCGTTCCACTATGGATAATCACATGATCACCAATCACACAATTATCACCGATGGTAACATTTGCGTGGATAAGACAGTTCTTACCAATAGAAACATTATTGCCAATAACGGCATTAAATTGCACGATAGATCCTTCGCCGATCTTTGCAGATTCTGCGATGGTAGCATTCAGTTTTTCAAATGGTTTGAAATAGCGTGTAAGCTTATTGAAATCGCGAAAAGGGTCTTCAGAAATAAGCAACGCTTTACCTTTAGGACAGTCTACTTCTTTATTAATAAGAATAACCGTCGCTGCAGAGCTGAGTGCTTTATCGTAATATTTTGGATGATCTACAAAGACGATATCTCCCGGATTCACCACGTGAATCTCATTCATACCCAGCACAGGGAAATCAGCTTCACCTACATACGAACAATCAATAAGATCTGCTATTTGAGATAGCTTATGTTCTTGAGGGAATTTCATAGATTATTCCTTAATTCTCTCTTTGTAAGTACCTTTTTCGGTTTCGATCTTGATCTTATCACCTTCGTTGATAAAAAGAGGAACATTCACCTCATAACCAGTTTCAACGGTTGCTGGCTTTGTAGCATTTGTAGCGGTATTTCCTTTTAAACCAGGTTCTGTATGTGTAACTTCCAACACTACACTTCCTGGCATTTCTACTGAAAGTGGCATGTTATCTTCAGTATTGATAAGAATAGTTACCACTTCACCTTCCTTCAAAAGCTTTGGCATATCCAGAGCATTTTCTGTAAGTCGAATTTGTGTGTAATCTTCAACGTTCATGAAATGCCAGAACTCGCCATCTTCATATAAGAACTGAAATTTATGAGTTTCAACTCGAATATCTTCGATCTTATGCCCTGCGGAAAATGTATTATCAAGAACTTTTCCTGTAGTAACACTTTTTAGTTTAGTTCTAACGAAAGCCGGGCCCTTTCCTGGTTTTACATGAAGAAATTCAATGATCTTATAAATATCGTGGTTGTAACGAATACATAAACCGTTTCTGATATCACTGGTACTAGCCATAAGTTTTTAGTTTGAACTGAAGTATCCTTTCATGATACCTCTTTGTGAGTTTTTAATAAATTCTAATATTTCGTCCCTTTCTGCGGTTGCCTGCATTTCAGCTTCAATGATCGCTACCGCCTGGGAATTATTGTAATTCTTCTGGTATAATATTCTATAAATATCCTGAATTTCCCTGATCTTTTCCGTAGAAAAACCTCTTCTTCTTAGTCCAATAGAATTAATACCTACATAACTTAAAGGTTCTCTACCCGCTTTTACAAATGGCGGAACATCTTTTCTAACCATAGATCCACCGGTAACAAATGCATGTTTTCCAATGCTACAAAACTGCTGAATTGCAGCCATTCCTGCGAGAACAACATGATCTCCAACGTTTATATGTCCTGCAAGCGTACTATTATTTGAAAAGATGCAATTATCTCCTACGATACAATCATGAGCAACGTGGCAATAGGCCATGATCCAGCAATTATTACCAATAACTGTTTTCATTCTATCTGTAGTTCCCCTGTTAATGGTAACACACTCACGAATCGTAGTATTATCACCTATTACAGTAAGAGTATCTTCGTCATTAAATTTCTTATCCTGAGGCACCGCAGAAATTACTGCACCTGGAAAAATACTACAATTCTTACCAATACGTGCACCTTCCATGATGCTAACATTGGAACCAATCCAGGTACCTTCTCCAATCACTACATTATTATGTATGGTCGCGAAAGGTTCGATCACCACATTCTTGGCGATCTTTGCTCCCGGATGCACATATGCTAAAGGTTGGTTCATAGTTTTTATTTTGATTTTACAATTTGTGCCATAAGAATGGCTTCGGTCGCCAATTGTCCGTTTACGTAAGCATAGCCCTGCATCTGGCAAATTCCACGACGAATAGGAGCCAATAACTCCAGCTTAAAAATTAGAGTATCCCCAGGCACCACCTGTCTTTTGAACTTCACATTATCGATCTTCATAAAGAAGGTCAGATAGTTTTCAGGATCCGGAACCGACTTTAAAGCCAATATTCCACCGGTTTGAGCCATGGCTTCTACTTGCAATACTCCGGGCATTACTGGTTTCCCGGGAAAGTGACCAACAAAAAATGGTTCGTTCATGGTCACATTCTTCATCCCAATCACATGAGTATCTGTCAGCTCATAAATCTTGTCCACTAAAAGAAACGGAGATCTGTGCGGGAGCGTATTCATAATATCGTTCACATCCATTAAAGGAGGTTGAGAAAGATCGATCTTAGGTACATTATTCCGTTTTTCAGCTTTGATGACCTTGGCCAATTTCTTAGCAAATTCAGTATTGATATAATGTCCAGGTTTAGTGGCAATGATCTTACCTCTAATCCTTGTACCTGCTAAAGCCACATCCCCTATAACGTCCAGCAATTTGTGTCTTGCTGCTTCATTTGGGTGATGCAATGTTAAGTTATCCAGGATCCCGTTAGGCTTTACTGAAATATCATCTCTATCAAAAGCTACTCTCAACTTCTCAAGAGTATCTTCACTAATCTCTTTATCTACATATACGATCGCATTGTTTAGATCGCCACCTTTTATAAGGCCATGTTCCAGTAAAGTTTCAATTTCATGTAGAAAGCTAAACGTCCTGGAATCGGCAATTTCAGTCTTAAATTCTGAAATATGCTCTATAGAAGCATTCTGAGTACCCAGTACTTTGGTTCCAAAATCCACCATGGTTGTTACCTGATATTCATCTGCAGGCATGAGGATGATTTCAGATCCATTATCATCACGATAACAAATAATATCAGTGACCACAAATTCATCTCTGTCTTCCTCCTGTTCTTCAGTACCAGCTTTCTCAAGCGCTTCTACAAAAAATTTGGAAGAACCATCCATAATTGGTGGTTCAGGAGCGTTCAGCTCAATATATAAGTTATCTATTTCAAGACCTACACAGGCAGCAAGTACATGTTCCGAAGTCTGGATCGTAACACCTTTTTTATCGAGGTTAGTTCCACGCTGAGTATTTACAACGTAATTTACATCTGCCTCTACTTCAGGAGATCCTTCAAGATCTGTTCTTCTAAAAACATAGCCTGTATTTACAGGCGCTGGTTTAAAAGTCAGCGTTACTTCTTTTCCAGTATGCAGGCCAACGCCTTCAAGAGAAATTTCTTCTCTTATGGTTCTTTGTTTTAAAACCTTATTAGCCATTATTAATCTTTTTATCCAGTTGGTGAATTAATTTCATTGTTTTTGGTAGGTTTTTGAAATGTATGTAGGACTTATTATAATCGCCATAACCAAAAGCTGGCGATCCCTGAAGCATCTCATCATCCTTTATATCTCTACTTATACCAGATTGCGCCTGTATTTTCACACGGTCTCCAATCGTTAGGTGCCCGGCAATCCCTACCTGTCCTCCAATAAGACAGTTCTTTCCGATCTTCGTAGATCCGGCAACACCAGTTTGTGCAGCAATAGCAGTATTCTCCCCTATTTCTACATTATGTGCGATTTGTATATGGTTATCCAGTTTCACACCTTTTTTGATAATCGTGGAACCCAAGGTTGCACGATCTATAGTCGTTCCTGCACCAATTTCTACATGATCCTCTATAATGACATTCCCTATCTGCGGAACCTTACTGTAAGCACCGGTTTCTCCCGGACTAAATCCAAAACCATCAGCACCTACTACAGCACCACTATGAATGGTCACATCGTTTCCTATAATACTTTCAGAATAGATCTTCACTCCGGCAAAAATAGTAGTGTTATCACCTATCTGCACGTTATCACCTATGTAAGCATTCGGGTAGATCTTGACATTTTCTCCCAGTTTCACCTGTTCTCCTATATATGCAAAAGCACCCAGATACAGTCCGTCACCATAGGTAGCAGATTCAGCAATAAAACTGGGATTTTCAATCCCCGACTTATTTAACTTGATCTGGTTGTAATATTCAAGCAAGGTTGAAAAAGCCTTGTAAGCATCCTTTACTTTAATCAATGTAGTATTTACCGGTTGCTCAACCTCGAAGTTCTCGTTAACGATCGTAACGCTCGCATTCGTGGTATATAAAAAGCTATTATATTTAGGATTACTTAGAAAAGTTAGTGAGCCTTCACTCCCCTCTTCTATTTTAGCAAGTTCAGAAACTTCGGCTTCAGGATTCCCCTCCACCTTACCTTCCAATATCTCGGCAATTTGTTTCGCTGTAAATTTCATTCTGGCAAAAGTAAAAAAAATGAACTAATCTTTAACTTTTGGATAACACATATAGTATTTGGTCACAGTATTTGTAAGAGCTTTGAGATTAAACTGGTCTGAAACCTTTACTACGTCACATATTTTACCATTTTTATGTAAAATATTGATAGTATCCTTTTCTCGCTTATAGGCAAGATTTGCGATTTCCCCCTCGAATACAAAGTAGGATGCTTCTTTTTCTGAAATATTATATTTCTTCTGAAGAGCTTTTTTTCGTTGATCCAGTTTTTCCTGGGAAGGTCGTTTCTTTTTGATCTTACTCTTCAGAAGTTTCCTGTTAATGATCATTTCACACAAATTACTGAGTACGAAATCATCTGAATACATCCATTCCTTCATTGCAGAGATCACATCATTATCATCTAGCCTCGAAAACATCTCGAGAGTATGCTGATCGAAATTATGTCTTTCCACTTTATTCTGAAGAAAATACAACAGACTGCCGCTGGCATGTAATTGATGGCCCTCGCCTATTAATTCCTTGGCCCGCTTTAAAACCCGTATAAGCAATTGCTCTGCCGCCAGACTGGTCTTGTGCAAATAGACCTGCCAGTACATCAAACGCCTTCCTATCAAAAATTTTTCTACGGAATATATACCTTTTTCCTCTACTACCAGTTCATCATTCACCACATTAAGCATGGTGATAAGGCGTTCGCTATTGATGTTCCCTTCTACAGCACCGGTATAGAAACTATCGCGTTTTAGATAATCCAGACGATCCATATCCATCTGACTACTAATTAACTGATACATAAATTTGCGATCGTAACTTCCTTTGAAAATCTGAATAGCCAGAGTTAAACTTTGGTTAAATTCAATATTCATTTGCTCCATGAATAGCAATGAAATGGTCTCATGATCTACTCCTTCCACCAGGCTGTGTTCCATCGCATGACTAAAAGGACCATGTCCAATATCATGCATTAAAATTGCTATGAGTAAAGCTTCTTCCTCCTCTTCTGAAATCTCTACACCTTTAATTCTGAGTATCCTAACTGCTTTCAGCATTAAGTGCACACAACCAAGAGCATGATGAAACCTCGTGTGATGTGCCCCCGGATAGACAAGATAAGATAAACCCATTTGGGAAATTCTACGCAATCTCTGGAAGTATGGATGCTCGATAATCTTAAAGATCCGTTCATTAGGAATGGTAATAAAACCGTAAATTGGATCGTTTAATATTTTGAGTTTAGTTTGTGAAGCCAAGCTTTTATAATCTAATGTTCAAAACAAAGATACATATATGAACTTAGCCCCGGTAATAAGTTCTATTTCAATTATAATGGTTCTCTTCGGAAGCCATAAATAATCAAATTTATGACGATAAAGATATTATGGGTTGATGACGAAATTGACCTTTTAAAACCACATATATTATTTCTTCAGAAGAAAAACTACGAGGTTCAAACCTGCAAAAGTGGAACTGAAGCGCTTGAACTCATCGAAGAAGAAAATTTTGACATTATATTCCTGGACGAAAATATGCCGGGGCTTACCGGTCTGGAAACCCTTACTGAAATTAAAGAGCGTAGAGAAACAGTTCCGGTGGTAATGATCACCAAGAGCGAAGAAGAGTATATTATGGAGGAAGCGATTGGATCTAAAATCGCCGATTATCTTATCAAACCGGTAAACCCTAACCAGATTCTACTGAGTTTAAAGAAAAACCTGGATCACTCCCGACTCATTTCTGAGAAGACAACTTCCAACTACCAGCAGGAGTTCCGGAAAATAGCCATGGAATTGTCTCAGGTAAATTCCTATGAAGAATGGGTTTCGTTATATCAGAAATTGATCTACTGGGAAATTCAGTTAGAAGAAATAGAAGATTCAGGTATGTTCGAAATCTTGGAATCTCAGAAACAGGAAGCAAACAACCAGTTCTTTAAGTTTATTTCAAGGAACTATGAAGATTGGTTTCAACAGGGAGGTAATCCTCCAGTAATGTCTCATACTTTATTTCAGAAGAAAATACTGCCGGAAATCAAATCTGGAGAACCAACATTACTAGTGGTCGTCGATAATTTAAGATATGACCAGTGGAAATCACTGGAACCAATTATCACGACACATTATAAGAAAGAGAAAGAGGATGCTTACTTCAGTATTTTGCCCACTGCAACACAATATGCCCGAAATGCAATCTTCTCCGGAATGATGCCAAGTGAGATGGAAAAGCTCTTTCCAGAATACTGGAAGAACGATACTGAAGAAGGAGGTAAAAATCTACACGAATCTGATTTTCTCAGGGAACAGCTTAAGAGATTGGGAAAAGACCTGAGGTACGAATATCATAAAATTACTAGCCTGAAGGCGGGAAGAAAGCTGGCAGATAACTTTAAAAGTCAGAAATCCAACGATCTTACAGTAGTCGTTTATAATTTTGTAGACATGCTCTCTCATTCCAAGACCGAGATGGAAGTGATAAAGGAGCTGGCTTCTAATGACAAATCATATAGGAGCTTAACCCAGAGCTGGTTTAAAAACTCGCCCTTGTTGGATATCATACAAAAAGCACAGCAACAAGGCTTTAAATTGATCATTACAACAGATCATGGAACTATCAATGTAAAGAACCCTTCAAAGGTCGTTGGTGATAAGAACACGAGTTTGAACCTGAGATACAAAACAGGCAGGAGTCTGACTTACGATAATAAAGAGGTCTTTGCTATAGAGAATCCTAAGTCGGTTCATCTACCAACTATTAATATGAGTAGTTCTTATATTTTCGCAAAGGAGGACTTATTCTTTGCGTATCCCAATAATTTCAATCATTACGTAAGTTATTATAGAAATACTTATCAGCATGGTGGTATTTCCTTAGAAGAAGTTGTAATCCCATTTGTAGTCCTGAACCCAAAATAATCGATAAACGACGTTTTTATACGATGAACGACAAGGTGGAAGACTGTACATAATTGATTATCAAAAACATACAGCAGTATATCCTTTTTTTATATATCTTTATCATCCCAAATCTGACATATTGAATTTATGGAGTTAACCTACGAACTTCACGAACTGGATCAAGCAGTAGATTACATTCTACGTAATACAGAGAGTAAAATACTACTCTTCTACGGCGAGATGGGTGCTGGCAAGACAACTCTAATTAAAGAGTTATCTAAGGCACTGGGCGTTAAAGACGCCGTATCCAGTCCAACGTTTTCCTTAGTTAACCATTACGAGTCAGATCAGGGTGCTGTATATCATTTCGATTTCTATAGAATCGAATCAGATATGGAAGCATTAGATATTGGATTTGAAGATTACCTGGATTCTGGAGCATGGAATTTGATTGAATGGCCACAAAACGTACGGAAACTACTTAGTGATGACCATCGAAAAGTGCACATTCAGGTAGTATCGGAGAATTCTAGAATGTTAAAGTTAAGTTAACGAAATCAAAATTTCGTGAATTGGACGCTAAAAATTGTTTGTAAGAATATTATTACTTTTGCAGATATTTTATAAACCTGATTTATTAATTTATATTCGTTAAACGATTTATAAACAGATTTAAACTAACATATTTAAAGTTTTTTATGCGATTTTTCGGGTATTTATTGCCTTGAAAAAGGACGCAAAGGTACGATTAATGTTTTAACCCACAGGATTTTAAGTTGTTCTATGTTTGTCTCAGAACAAAACGAAACAACCATATTAAAATCTTATATTATGAAACTTAAAGCAGTACTTTTCGCAGCAGCAATATTCGGAGCAAGTTTTTTTGTAACTTCAACTACTGATAACGATACTAATAAGGATGAAATTGAAAAACAAGCTGTGGACAGAAGGCTCATCAGGGTTCCTACTCACGGGTAGTATAATAGCGATTTGCATAGCATTCTCACCTTATCTTTTTTATTTATATGAAATTTTCCCAAGCACCCGTGTTTGGGAAACTTCTTTTTTTACCTACGAAAGTAATTATTACCAAGATGTCCTAACTGCCGCTTGGACGTATACTTCAAAGTTAGTCCCTTTACTTCTACTTATCATCTGGTTTTTTACCTGTAAACACTGGTGGTATCATGTCATCCTAGTGCCAATGGTTATGTATGCTTTTCAATTAATTGCTGCATTCTATGAAGATTATTTTCAACATGTTATCAGCATGGATAATGGAGACTTAATCTATATGGCACCATTTTTTATTGTCATCTTATCGATTGTTTATTTAGTGAGAATTAAGATTTTCGATAGGATCTATGGATTAGATCTGTCGGAGTTGGACGAAACCGAGGTATCGGTATTTACAAGTTTATCAGAGCGAGAGCGCAAAGAATTAAAGGAATTTCAAGAAGATAATGATAAACTCGAACATTCCAATGTACTTGTCGAAGACTACTACCGTAAACTTTAGTTTATATTTTTCAATTCCATTTTAAGTTGTAATTTAACTGCTTTAACCAATAACTATGGGCAAACAGCAGGTTTCACCTTTTACTAAAGAACAACTAATTCCGCAGGAAGAAACTCTTGAGATCTACAAGAAGAAGGGGGAATTATTCATAGGAATTCCAAAAGAGACCGCTTACCAGGAAAAAAGGATTTGTTTAAGTCCTGATGCCGTTGCAGCCATCACCGCACATGGACATCGAGTGATGATAGAATCCGGTGCCGGAAAATGGGCGCGCTTTAGCGATAAAGATTATTCAGATGCCGGAGCAGAAATCACCAAAGACACTCGAAAGGTATTCTCCTGCCCTACCATATTGAAGATAGAGCCGCCATCTCTTGAGGAACTTGAAAATATTAATCCGCAAACAACCATAATTTCTGCGCTTCAAATTAAAACTCAGTGTAAAGAGTATTTTCAGAAGCTGGCAGAGAAAAGAATTACCGCTCTTGGCTTTGAATTTATACGGGATGACGATGGCTCCTATCCAATTGTTAGAGCCTTGAGCGAGATTGCCGGAACAGCCTCTGTTCTTATAGCTTCAGAAATCATGAGTAATCATGCAGATGGAAACGGACTCATGTTTGGAAATATTAGCGGGGTTCCGCCCGTAGAGGTGGTCATCATAGGCGCGGGCACCGTAGGTGAATTTGCAACCAGATCTGCTATTGGTTTAGGAGCCTGTGTTAAGGTCTTTGATTCTTCCCTTACGAAACTTCGTAATATTCAGGCGAATCTTACCAATACGTTTTACACCAGTACCATTCAGCCTAAAAATTTGTCAAAAGCATTAAAACGTGCCGATGTGGTGATTGGTGCCGTTCGTGGAAAGGATCGAAGTCCGGTGCTTATTACTGAGAACATGGTACAAAGTATGAAAAGAGGCGCCGTGATCATTGATGTAAGCATCGATATGGGTGGTTGCGTGGAAACCAGCGAGATCACAAGCCATGATGAACCTATTTTCAAAAAGCATAATGTCATTCATTATTGTGTTCCTAATATCCCGTCCAGGTACGCCAGAACGAGTTCCCTTTCAATAAGTAATATTTTTACCCCGTATTTGTTACATATTGGTGAAGAGGGTGGTTTGGAAAATACTCTGAGATTTGATCGCGGTTTACGTAATGGTTTGTATTTTTACCACGGAATTTTGACCAATAAATCTATAGCAGAATGGTTCAATCTTTCTTACCGTGATATAAATCTCCTGATTTTCTAATTAATGAAACTTATACATCGCTTTGGCTATTTTGGCGTCGGACTATTCTTCGGAATTGTGCTTTTAATATTCTTTCTAGGTGGTAAGAATGCATCCTGCGATTATTCTCCCAATGCCCGTGTACTCAAGAATATAAGGATTAAAGAAAGAAAATGGTCTCAAGAATCTTTAAGTTTCCTTCAGGATCAAAAAATAGATACTTCCTACATTTCTGAAGTACTGGAAAAAGGTGATGTAGACTTCAACTTAAGTGATACCGACGCGAAACCATGCAATGTTTATTATGTTACCGGAACTCGTGAAACCAAAGAATTGGAATTCAGAATCCAGAATTGCGATAGTATTGCTACGATTCAGAAAGTAAAAATTAGAACGGCCGAATAAATTCGACCGTTTTATAAACTATTCCATGATTTGCTCGGCGTGAGCCTTGGTTTTCACCTTTTCTATCACCTCCTCAATTATTCCATTTTCATCAATAATAAAGGTAGTACGGTGAATGCCTTCATACTCCTTTCCCATAAATTTTTTAGGTCCCCAAACTCCATAAGCCTGGATTACTTTTTTATCCTCATCTGCAAGTAATGGATATTTGAAATCATATTTATTTCTGAAGTTTTGTTGTCTTTTCTTTGAGTCAGCGCTAACGCCCAGAATGTCATAACCTTTTGCACTCATTGCTTCATAATTATCACTTAAATTACAGGCTTCCGCAGTACAACCAGGCGTGCTCGCTTTCGGGTAGAAAAATAATACCAGCTTTTTTCCTTTATAATCATTTAAAGTGATGTTATTTCCGTCCTGATCTTCAGCTTTGAAATCGGGAGCCTTATCCCCTGCTTTTAATGTTGTCATAATTCTTACTTTTGCTTAAAAATAAAGCTTTATGACCAAAAAAGAAAAGGTTCAGTTTGTAATTGATACTTTAAATGAAATCTATCCTGAAATTCCTATACCTTTAGATCATAAAGATCCATATACCTTATTGATAGCGGTGTTGCTTTCTGCTCAAAGCACCGATGTCAAAGTCAATCAAATCACTCCTAAACTATTTGAGATCGCAGATACTCCTAAGAAAATGGTGAAATTAAGCGTAGAACAGATTCGGGATATTATCAGGCCAGTTGGCCTTTCTCCAATGAAGTCCAAAGGCATACATGGGCTTTCCCATATTCTCCTGGATAAGTACAATGGTCAGGTACCAAAAAGTATAGAAGCTCTGGAAGAACTTCCAGCGGTAGGTCACAAAACTGCCAGTGTAGTAGTAGCACAGGCGTTTAATATTCCTGCTTTTCCAGTTGACACGCATATTCACAGACTTATGTATCGCTGGAATCTTACGAATGGAAAAAACGTGGTGCAGACTGAAAAAGATGCAAAAAGACTTTTTCCTGAAGATCTATGGAACCGACTACATTTACAAATTATCTGGTATGGGAGACAGTATTCTCCGGCACGCGCCTGGAACCTGGATAAGGATATCATCACTAAAACGATTGGTAGAAAATGTGTAATTGCCGAATATAATAAGAAGATGAAAAAGTAAAACCTGCCAGTAATGACAGGTTTTTGTTTAGTTTAGAAGTGTTTCAAACTTCATGTTTTGATATTCCACAACGTTTAGGGCTTTGGAATAACTGAGTAAAAACTCGATCGTTTCCTTTGCTGGACGTGGTTGAACATTTTTTTCTTCTTTCGAAGATTTTTTAAAGTAGAGTTTCCCCATGTGCCGTTATTTTTTGGTATTTATAAGTTAACGGCATTTACTACATAATATTGCGAAATTAGTTTGTTAAGATCAAATTTCGTTTCTCAATGATCTTTCTAAGATTAATCAAAGCGTATCGCATTCTACCTAATGCGGTATTAATACTAACTCCTGTTCGATCTGAAATCTCCTTGAAACTCATATCTTTATAAATCCTCATAGTAAGGACTTCCAATTGATCTTCCGGAAGCTCTTTAATAAGTTCCTGAACGTCTGACTCGATTTGATCCTTGATAATCTGGGTTTCTGCATTTAGATCACCATCGCTTAGTACAGAGAAAATATTAAAATCCCCACTATTGTCAAATTTGGGCATTCTCTTATTTCTTCGGAAATGGTCAATGACTAGATTATGTGCTATTCGCATCACCCAGGGAAGAAATTTACCTTCCTCGTTGTATTTACCTCGCTTTAGAGTACGAATCACTTTAATAAAAGTATCCTGAAAGATATCTTCAGAGATATCTTTATCGTAAACCTTTGAGTAAATAAAACTGTAAATTCTTTGTTGGTGACGGCTAATAAGTGTTCCTAGCGCATTCTCGTTTCCTTCCAGATAATCACGTACAAGTGAGGCATCGGTGACCTTAGTGTTATTCATACCAGTTACTTTAAATTTCAGGAACAGATCCTGAGGTTAGGTTATTTAGAGTTTAAAAGTAACTGTGCTTTATAGGCGTATGAATTTTGGTTATGCACCAAATATAGCAACTTAAATTTGAGAAATGCAAACAAAAGCTTAATATTTTAACAATACTATAGGCTTTTCCCGGCTTTCTTCTCCGCTTGATAATGAGTAACTTTGCAGCCTTATCCCAGAGAGAATGACCGTAGATATAGCCAATGTTGACCCCAAGAAAAATATCATTATTAAAGGTGCAAAGCTGCACAACCTTAAGAATATCAATGCCATAATTCCCAGGAACAAACTCGTGGTAATTACAGGTCTATCCGGTTCAGGAAAGTCAAGTCTCGCATTTGATACGCTCTATGCAGAAGGTCAACGGCGCTACGTAGAAAGTCTTAGTTCCTATGCCCGGCAGTTTCTTGGTAGGTTGAATAAGCCAAAAGTAGATTATATTAAAGGTATCGCTCCGGCAATTGCTATTGAACAAAAAGTTAATTCTACGAACCCAAGGTCTACCGTAGGTACTTCTACGGAAATATATGACTATCTAAAATTATTATTTGCCAGGATTGGTAAAACCTATTCTCCAGTTTCTGGAAACGAGGTTAAGAAGGATACAGTTACAGATGTGATCAATTATGTAAAAGGTTTTCCCGAACGTGAAAAACTGCTACTTCTCGCCCCTATTCACCTGGAAGAAGGTCGTAAGCTCGAAAATAAAATAAATGTACTGGCTCAGCAGGGTTACAGTAGGATAAAACTAGGTGAATCAGTAGTGCGTATTGATGAAACCGATCTATCGAAAGCAAAAGTTGAAAATACTTTTTTAGTAGTAGACCGGATTATTACAAAGGATGAAGAAGACTTTTTCAATAGACTTGCAGACGCCGTGGAAGCAGCATTTTTTGAAGGTAAGGGTGAATTGTTCATTGACAAAATATCAGATAACAGCTCAAGACACTTCAGCAATAAATTCGAATTGGATGGCATTAGTTTCCTGGAGCCAAATGTACATTTGTTCAGCTTTAACAATCCATATGGAGCCTGTCCCAAGTGTGAAGGTTACGGCGATGTTATAGGTATTGATGAAGAGCTTGTGATTCCAAACACAGGTTTATCCATTTATGAAAATGCAATCTTTCCGTGGCGAGGTGATAGTATGAGCTGGTATAAAGATCAATTGATCAAGAATTCTCATAAATTCGATTTCCCCATACACAAACCTTATTTTGAACTAAGTGACGAGCAAAAAGAGCTGGTCTGGAATGGAAATCAGTATTTCGAAGGATTAAACCAGTTTTTTGAGTTTCTGGAGAGCAAGGCATACAAGATTCAGAATCGGGTGATGCTTTCAAGGTATCGCGGTAAAACCAAATGTTCAGTTTGTAAAGGAAAACGACTTAGACAGGAAGCGCACTATGTAAAAATAAACGGACTCAATATTACCGATCTGGTAGAAAAACCTTTGGATAAGGTTCGAGCATTCTTTGATGATTTAACTCTTGATGAATACGAAGAGAAAATTGCAAAGAGATTACTGCAGGAAATTAGAAACCGACTTCAATTCCTTTCCAATGTAGGTCTGGATTATCTAACATTAAATCGTAAATCCAATACACTTTCTGGTGGGGAATCACAAAGGATCAATCTTGCCACCTCTCTTGGTAGCAGCCTGGTTGGGTCCATGTACATTTTGGATGAACCTTCTATCGGATTGCATCCTAAGGATACCGAGAAGTTAATTGGTGTTTTAAAACATTTACGAGATCTTGGTAATACGGTCATTGTGGTGGAACATGATGAGGAGATTATGAACGCGGCAGATGAGATCATCGATATTGGACCGGAAGCTGGAACTAATGGTGGTCACGTGGTTGCAACAGGAAATCTTAAACAAATTCTCAAATCTAATTCTCTTACTGCGGAATATCTTAATGGTAAGAAAAATATTGAAGTTCCCGAAAAAAGAAGAACTTCTAAGAATTTCATCAAGATACTTGGGGCAAGGGAGAACAACCTGAAGAATATTGATGTCGAAATCCCTTTAGGAGTCTTTACAGCGATCACCGGAGTTTCGGGGAGTGGAAAAAGTACTTTAGTTAAAAAGATATTTTACCCAGCCATTCAGAAAGAATTGGGAGGTTATGGGGAAAAAGCAGGTCAGTTTTCTGGAATTGAAGGCAATTTTAAAAATCTTGGAAGTGTAGAGTTCGTAGATCAAAACCCTATTGGTAGATCATCAAGATCGAACCCGGTAACCTATATAAAAGCTTATGACGATATTCGAAATCTATTCTCTTCCCAGAGACTGGCGAAATTACGTGGCTTTCAACCGAAGCATTTTTCTTTTAATGTAGACGGCGGAAGATGTGAAACCTGTAAAGGTGAAGGTGAAGTTACCATTGAAATGCAATTTATGGCAGATGTTCATCTCGAATGTGAAACCTGTAATGGTAAGCGTTTCAAAAAAGATGTGCTTGAAGTGACCTTTCATGATAAGAATATTGATGATGTTCTAAATATGACTATCGATGATGCAACAGCATTTTTTGAAGATCATGATCAGGAAAAGATCGTTAAAAAGCTTAAACCTCTAAAAGATGTTGGTTTAGGATACGTGCAATTAGGACAAAGCTCCTCTACTCTATCGGGTGGTGAAGCTCAGCGTATCAAGCTGGCTTCTTTCCTGGTTAAAGGAACAACCAAAACCAAAGCACTCTTCATTTTTGATGAACCAACCACAGGACTGCATTTTCACGATATCAAGAAATTATTGAAATCTTTCAATGCTTTGATTTCTAAAGGACATTCAGTAGTAGTAATTGAACATAACATGGATCTTGTAAAATGTGCTGATCATGTGATCGATCTGGGACTGGAAGGTGGAGAAAATGGTGGTTATTTAATTGCCACAGGAACTCCGGAAGAGGTTGCTAAAAATAAAGAATCAGTTACCGCGCCCTATCTTTCTGAAAAATTGAATTAAACACAATACACTGTTATTCATTATTTTAATTTCCTGAAGAGGACTGTATGATGAGGTAGCATGAAGTAGTTTCGGGTTTTGGCATGAGCTTTGTATTTAGTTAAGAAATGTTCTTAATTTAAATACTACTACTATGAGAAATCTGACCTTATTTATCGTTTGCCTTTTTGTAGGATGGTCAGTTAGCGCTGAAAATCCGCATTCTGAAATATCCAAAAGTACTACCTACTCCAATCTTTTCAATGACTCTTTTATTTTTATTGAAGGTGGTGTTGAATTCGCGGTTTATCCAAATGGAGAGTTCGATTTCTATTATAATCCTGATTTCCGAAGAGGAAATGCAGTAAGAATTTCTACACCTAACGTAAATATTAGCTATAATTCTGGTTACAATTACGAACCATTTATTCAATATGATGATTATGGAGCTGTAATCCAGATCGAAGATGTTCCAGTCTACTACGATTATTATGGTAGAATCATCCAGGCTGGAAATATTGTAATGGATTACAATCGTTATGGAATGCTTGCTAATGTTGGTTCCTTAAGATTACATTATAACAATTTTGGTAGAGTGATTCAACGAACAGGTTATATAAACAGTTATAACCGGCATTATGTTCGCAGACCATGGCATTCTTATTATCGTCGTCCATCGGTTAATGTTAGTATCGTATTTAATCAGCCATACCGGGCTTATTATCAGCCACATCGTGTAAGCTATAACCAGTATACAACGGTTTATAATAACTATTATAGTACACATAAGCACAAAAGAAACTTCTACAGACCTTCTCAGCGTGTTGCTCAATATCACTACGGAAAGCAAGTAAAACAAAAGCGTGATCTTGCACAATATCGTGCTCGTACCAGTAAAAGCGATCAATTAGTTCGTAACAGACAACAAGCGGCAAGATCCAAAGCCTATGTGAATCCATCTAATAACTCAAAAAGCAGTAGAATAAGCACTACTGAACGTTCTCCTAGTAAGAATAACAGGTCTAAGAATTACGGAGCGAGATCTGAAAGAAGTACAAATTCTAAAGGGCGTGTATCGCCAGAAAGTAGAAAAACCATTTCCAGGACTATAGATAGAAATTCTCGATTGGACACCAGGTCTACTGAAAACAGAGTTCA
>NZ_CAJWRQ010000048.1 GCF_913046405.1 uncultured Christiangramia sp. | reverse complement strand
TTGTTTTGTAAACCTTCAATACGATTGTAAAACCGAAGTTCTTTAGTATCAAGATCGTATTCCGTTACACCATTTTTGATGGTTCCAATTAGAACTTTTCTTTCTGAAACGCTTAGAATATGGTTAAGCTCAGATTCTGATAGAAATTCATTCAGTTCTATGTCCTCGATTTTAGTTAATTCCCCTTCGGAAAAAATAAAAAGAGAATTTTTACTTCCTATATATAAGGTATCGTTTAGAGCGAATAATTCTACAATATTTAAACCTTCCAGAGCTGAAAGATCTCCTTCCAGTTCCTGCCTGGTATTATCATTCGTTAAATAATATATTCCCTTACTTCTTTCGGCAATTACCAACCGATCTTTAAAAACCTCCAGAGCCGTGGAAACATGGTTCTGAACTTTTAAGATCTCATTATTTTCATATTTGAAAACACCTCCAAAAGATCTGAAGTAAATGGTTTCACCAAGGGATTCTATACTCCAGAATTCATCACTCTGCAATTCCAGTCCCGCCATTAATTCACTCAATGAGTGATAAACCATTTTACCTTTTTCATCGGTCTGCCAATAACCAAATTCTCTAAAGGATCCTGTGTATATTCTCTCTCCTTTTGGAAATACAGATCGAATGATGGAACCACTTTCAAGTTTATGCAATTCCCAACTTAATCCATCAAATTCAAGAAGACCCTGGTTATTTGCGGCAAAAATCACCCCACGGTCGTCTACTGCAATATCCCAATTCTGGCTGGCAGCGTTATATAAAGCAGGTTTATAGTTTTGTATAGGTGGAAGTAGTTCCTGAGCATAAGCGGCATTCAGGGCTATAAATATGATTATCAGTATTTTAAAAGTTTTATAAAACATTTCGTACAGGTAATTGTGCATACTATGAGCAAGTGAAAATTAAACAATTTCTATAAAACTTTAGTATTTTTCCTCAGTACAAAATCTATCTTTATGCTACATCGAATCTCGCCTATTCAATTTCTAACACTTTTATCCTTGATTCTTTTGCAATCCTGCCAGGAAAAAACTGCTGAAGATCCAATTACAGATACAAAGCCCAATATCATCTTTATCATGACAGATGATCACGCGGCTCAGGCTATAAGCGCCTATGGACATCCGGTAAGTCAACTAGCTCCAACTCCAAATATTGACCGGATTGCAAATAATGGAGCTCGCTTTTTGAATAATTTCTGCACGAATTCTATTTGTGGTCCCAGCAGGGCTGTGATCTTAACTGGAAAGTTTAGTCATGTTAATGGCTTCAGAATGAATGGGGACACCTTCGATGGCTCTCAACCTACACTGCCAAAATATCTTAGAAATGCAGGATACAACACTTCTATCGTTGGAAAATGGCATTTGCACGGTAAGCCAGAGGGTTTCGATCACTGGCAGATCCTCAACGACCAGGGAAATTATTACAGCCCCGAGTTTATTACCAAAAATGACACCAGCGTTGTTGAAGGATATGCAACAGACCTCATTACCGATATGAGTATAGAGTGGTTACAGAACCGAGATTCCGATGAAAAGAAGAAACCTTTCTTTCTGATGGTTCATCATAAGGCTCCACATAGAAACTGGATGCCACCAATAAGACACATCAACACCTACGATTCTATCAAATTTCCACTTCCAGAAAGTTTTTACAGTAAACATGAAAATCAGCTTGCTGCAAAACACCAGTTACAAACTATTTACAATGACATGTATGAAGGCCATGATCTCAAAATGAGCATTGAGAAAGGCAGTGATTCGTTGAGACATAATCCGTGGAAAACAGATTTTGATAGAATGACAAAACCTCAGCGTGCCAACTGGAATAAAGCCTACCGACCCAAAAATGACGCGTTCCATGAAGCTGATCTGAAAGGAAAAGATCTTGCGGAATGGAAAGGGCAAAGATATATGCGGGATTATATGGGAACTGTACAGGCTGTGGATGAAGGTGTTGGAAAAATCCTCGATTACCTGGATGAAGCAGGACTCACTGAGAACACCATTATCGTTTATACCACAGATCAGGGATTCTATCTGGGTGAGAAAGGCTTTTTTGATAAGCGTTTTATGTATGAAGAGTCATTGGCCATGCCTTTGCTTATTCAATATCCTAAAGCGATTGCAAAAGGAACTGTCATCGACGCACTGACTCAAAATCTGGATTTCGCTCCAACCTTTCTGGACTATGCCGGCGCTAAAATACCTGAAAAAATGCAGGGTAAATCTCTTAAGTCGTTACTCTCCAATTCTGAAAACAATAAGAACTTCAGAAATGCCATTTACTATCATTATTATGATTTTCCAGCTTTTCATATGGTGAAAAGGCACTACGGAATAAGAACGGACCGGTATAAACTTATTCATTTTTACGATGATATTGACGAATGGGAACTTTACGATCTTGAGACAGATCCAAAAGAATTGAATAATCTATATGGTGATCAAAAGTACGCGGACATTCAGCAAAAACTATACTTAGAGTTGAAAGAACTGCAGAAAAAATACGCAGTGACCGAAGAGGAATTTGCCACTACGCCAAAAGCAAAGGTTAAAAAAGCCTATGAAAATTTTGCACGTCTTGCTGATGAGGAGCCAGATACTTATGAAGGTTATCAATATTTAAAACAAAATTAATCTTTTGAGCTAATAGTTTATCGTTTAGTAGTCAGTACGGTTATGGAATATTTCCTATTTTTGGATAAATTCCTAATTATGGATTTCGATCGAATAAAAGAAAAATTAAATATCCTTGCAGACGCTGCAAAATATGATGTTTCATGTTCTAGTAGTGGATCTAAGCGAACCAATACTAAGAAAGGTCTGGGTGACTCTTCAGGGATGGGCATTTGCCATTCCTATACTCAGGATGGCCGTTGCGTCTCCTTATTAAAGATCCTTCTTACGAATTATTGCATATTCGATTGCGCTTATTGCGTTACTCGAAAATCTAATGATATTAAAAGAGCTGCTTTTAAAGTACAGGAAGTTGTAGATCTTACCATAAGCTTTTATCGTAGGAATTACATCGAAGGTCTTTTTCTAAGTTCCGGAATCTTTAAGAGTCCCGATCATACGATGGAAAGATTGATTCGGGTAGCCAAAAAGTTGCGGGAAGAGGAGAACTTTAATGGCTATATACATCTTAAGAGTATTCCCGGAGCCAGTGATGAATTAATGAGAGAGGCCGGACTCTACGCGGACAGACTAAGCGTAAATATTGAGATCCCAACAAAATCCGGTTTGAAACTACTTGCGCCCGAGAAGAAACATGAGGACTTTATGAAGCCAATGGAGAAGGTGAAGAATGAGATCATTCAGTACAAATCTGAATCGAAACTTATTAAGAGCACTCCTAAATATGCTCCCGCTGGTCAAAGTACCCAGATGATTGTTGGGGCTACTGGCGAAAGCGATCGGGATATCATGTATTCATCGGCATTCTTCTATAAGAACTATAATATGAAGCGTGTTTATTACTCTGGTTATGTCCCGATTAGTAATGATCCGCGTTTACCTGCATTAGGGACCCAGGTACCCATGATGCGTGAAAACCGGCTCTATCAAACAGATTGGTTGATGCGCTTCTATGGCTATGATGTTCGGGAACTTTTAAATAATGATTTCCAGCATCTTGAAATGGACATAGATCCTAAACTGAGTTATGCACTTCGCAACCGACATTTATTCCCTGTAGATATCAATAAAGTCGACAAGCAGTTATTATTACGCGTTCCGGGAATTGGACTAAAGTCGGTTAATAAAATTCTTCAGGCACGAAAATTTAGAAAATTGAATTGGGAGCATCTTAAAAAGATCGGCATTTCTATGAATCGCGCTAAATATTTTATCACTTGTGATGCCAGGGAAAAGGAACTTAAAGACGTAAGCAGTGAAAACTTAAAGCAGTTAATTATTCAGAATTCTTTCAGTAAATATCGAAAGGAGTTTACACAGCAACTTAGTTTATTTTAATGAAAAGCGTTGTACTGAAATATGATGGTAGTTTTCCGGGATTTTTAACCTGTGTCTTCAATGCCTATGAGCAGAAGCTGGAAATCGCTGAGATCATTCCTGAAGGAGAAGATCAAAAACAACTATTTAGTGAAACTCTAGAAGTAATAACTGAAGATTTCAAGGTACAGAGAGTTTTAAAATCGTTGAAGAAAAAGTTGTCATCTAACGGGTTTACGAGATTGTACTATTCTTTCCTGAGTGAAATTCCCGGGATCGAACTTAAGATGTATGATATGATACGATATGTCTATAGTTCGCAGGAGAAAGCAGAACTGGACTATTCGCATCCTTCAGTGCTGGATATATCTAAAGCTGCAAAACAAGTTGGACGCGAAAAGCATAGAATGGAGGCATTCATAAGATTCAGACTTACTAAAGATGATCTTTATTTCGCGGTGATCGAACCAGACTTTAATGTATTGCCTGTGATCACGAAGCATTTCAAAAGCAGATATGCAGACCAGCGATGGTTGATCTATGATCTTAAGCGAAAATTAGGTGTACACTATGATCTTCAGAAGGCAGAATATGTTTCGATGGAATTACCCGAAGATATAGGCATCTCAGGCGGAAATCCCGACTATTTTGCTGAAGGCGAAATCTACTTTCAGCATTTATGGAAAGATTATTTTGACTCTACAAATATCAAAAGTCGAGTAAATATGCGGCTTCACATACAACACGTTCCTAAAAGATATTGGAAATATTTAAGTGAAAAGAGTCCTTTTGCATAATAAAATTTTGTTTAAATTTGTGTCTTCAACTAATTAAACATTTTACAATGAAAAAATTTTTATTATTATTTGCAGTTGCTTCAATGAGCCTTTCTATCTATTCTTGTAGAGAAACTACTGAAGAGAACATCGAAGAAGACATGGAGCAAGCAGGTGAAAACGTAGAAAACGAATTGGAAGAAGCTGGTCAGGAAGTAGAAGCTGCTGCTGAGAACGCTGAAACCGAAATGGAAGAAGAAGTAGAAGGAACTGACGATATGAACGGTGATGATGATATGTAATCATTTTCTTTCTTAATATGATTAAAGCCATTCATTTGAATGGCTTTTTTTAGTTTAACCCTAAAATTTATAAATAATGAAAAAAACTGTAATGATCCTTGCCTTAGCTGCAATGAGTATTTCTATGTATTCCTGCCGAGAAACAACCCAGGAAAAAACTGAAGAAGCAGCAGAAGCGATTGGAAATGACATTGAAGATGGAGCGAGAGAAGCTGGAGAAAAGATCGAGCGCGGAGCTAAGAAAGTTGGTGAAGAGATCGATGAAGAAATTCACGATACAGACGATGTGAATAATGAGGAAGCGACAGACGATGCTGTCCAGTAGCATGAAAAGCGGCACGATGTGTCGCTTTATTTTTTTCGTTCTATAACGTAATTTACCATTAGCTCTAAACTGTCCCGGTATTCAGATTCCGGGTAGTCCTGCAATAATAATAGAGCTTCTTTCTGGAACTCTTTCATACGTTTAACTGCGTAGTCCAGTCCGCCGTTGTCCTTCACGAAATCAATTACTTCTCTTACCCTTTTGCGATCCTTATTATGATTCTTGACAGAATTGATCAACCACTTCTGATCTTTTTCAGAAACAGTATTTAAGGTATAGATTAAAGGCAAGGTCATTTTTTGCTCCTTAATATCAATTCCCGTAGGTTTCCCTATCTTCTCAGTACCATAGTCAAAAAGGTCATCTTTGATCTGGAAGGCCATACCTATAAGCTCCCCAAATCTTCGCATTTTTGCGACATCAGGACTTTCAGGATTTACAGAAGCCGCACCAAGACTACAACAAGCCGCGATTAGTGTTGCAGTTTTCTGTCTTATAATATCATAATAAACCGCTTCGGTAATATCAAGTCTTCGGGCTTTCTCGATTTGCAGTAGCTCTCCTTCGCTCATTTCGCGAACTGCTACAGAAATAATCTTCAACAGATCAAAATCATTATTATCTATAGAAAGTAATAATCCTTTACTTAACAAATAATCGCCCACAAGAACGGCGATCTTATTTTTCCATAAAGCGTTTATACTGAAGAAACCTCTTCTTCTGTTGGAATCATCTACGACATCATCGTGTACCAGGGTGGCAGTATGTATCAGCTCAATGACAGATGCGCCACGATAAGTTCTCTCGTTCACATTACCTTCAGAAATCATTTTGGCAACCAGGAATACGAACATGGGACGCATTTGCTTCCCTTTTCGGTTTACGATATAATGAGTGATCCTGTTTAGAAGGGCTATTTTGGAAGACATGGATTCGAAGAACTTTTTTTCAAAAAGTTCCATCTCTTTTTCTACCGGTAGCTTTATTTGAGAGATGACCTTCATTAAGGCTGTAAATATAAGAGTTTTAAAGAGGTTTTATCCTTTATCATTAAGCCGATTTATTCGCCAGCTGCCCACAGGCTGCATCAATATCCTTACCTCTTGAACGTCTCACCGTTACTGTAATATTGTTTCTTTCCAGCATTTGTTCGTACATTCTCGTAGCTTCCCCAGCTGCCTGCTGGAAATTACCATCATCAATTGGATTGTACTCAATAAGGTTCACCTTACATGGAACATACTTACAGAAACGCACCAGGGCCTGTGCATCTTCCCGGGTATCGTTAATATCTTTCCAGACAATATATTCGTAAGTAATCCGGCTTCCGGTTTTTGAATACCAGTATTCAAGAGATTCTCTAAGATCTTCCAGCGGGAAAGTTTCGTTGAAAGGCATAATCTGTGTCCGTACTTCGTTTCTGGCCGAATGCAGTGATACTGCCAGTTTGATCTTAGCTTCATCATCAGCCAGCTTCTTAATCATCTTGGGAACGCCAGAGGTTGATATTGTTATTCTTTTTGGTGACATGCCCAGACCTTCCGGAGAAGTGATCTTTTCAATAGACTTCATTACGTTATTGTAATTCATTAAAGGCTCACCCATTCCCATGAATACGATGTTGGACAATGGTCGGTCAAAATATAACCTGCTTTCGTTATCGATCGCAACCACCTGATCGTAAATTTCATCAGGATTAAGGTTACGCATGCGTTTTAACTTTGCAGTAGCACAAAACTGGCAATCAAGACTGCAACCAACCTGTGAGGAAACACAAGCCGTAGTTCTTGTTTTTGTTGGGATCAATACAGATTCTACAGTAAGTGAATCATGTAATTTTACTGCATTCTTTATCGTACCATCACTGCTGCGCTGCATGCGATCTACCCGAATATGATTGATCACAAAGTTCTCATCCAGCATTTGCCGGGTAGACTTCGAGAGGTTCGTCATATCCTCAAAAGAATGCGCTGCTTTACTCCATAGCCATTCATAAACCTGAGTTCCACGAAAGGATTTATCTCCCTGTGATACAAAGAACTCCTGCAATTGCTGCTTGGTTAATGCCCGTATATCTTTTTTCCTGTCTTTCACGCTGCTAAATTACAAAGTTATTACCGAAGCTTCAGTCTTTTACCAGACAATAGCTTACAAAAAAGGCCATAAACCGACATCGGATTATGGCCTTTAAATTTTATTTAAAACTCATTAGATGATCAGCATTGCGTCACCATAAGTATAGAATCTGTATTTTTCCTTTACTGCTTCTTCGTAAGCCTTTTTCATAAAATCATGACCGGCAAATGCAGAAACCATCATCAATAACGTAGATTTTGGCGTATGGAAATTAGTGATCATACAGTTTGCAATATTGAAATCGTATGGAGGAAAGATGAACTTGTTAGTCCATCCACCAAATTCGTTTAAGGTTTGGTCTGAAGATACAGCACTCTCAAGCACCCTCATTACAGTTGTACCAACGGCACAAACTCTGCGCTTATCGCGTTTCGCCTGGTTGATAACATCTGTAGCGTTCTTTTCAATAAAAGCTTCTTCACTATCCATCTTATGCTTGGAAAGATCTTCAACTTCCACCGGACTGAAAGTTCCCAGTCCAACATGAAGTGTAACCTCAGCGAAATCAACACCTTTAATCTCCAAACGTTTAAGTAAGTGCTTGGAAAAGTGTAGTCCCGCAGTAGGAGCTGCAACAGCACCTTCATTTTTGGCGTAGATCGTCTGGTATCTTTCTTCGTCTTCAGGCTCTACTTCTCTCTTGATATACTTCGGAAGAGGGGTTTGCCCTAAATCCTTTAATTTCTGTCTGAAATCACTGTAAGATCCATCGTAAAGAAAACGAAGTGTTCTACCTCTTGAAGTTGTATTATCGATTACTTCAGCTACAAGGCTTTCATCTTCACCGAAGTATAATTTGTTACCAATTCTTATTTTTCTTGCAGGATCAACAAGTACGTCCCACAATTTTGTTTCTGGGTTCAACTCTCTAAGTAGGAAAACTTCAATTCTGGCCCCGGTTTTCTCTTTATTTCCGAAGAGCCGCGCAGGAAAAACTTTCGTGTTATTAAGAACCATCACATCTTCCGGTTCGAAATAATCAATTAAATCTTTAAATTTTTTATGTTCAATCGTCTGCTCTTTGCGGTTTAGAACCATTAGCCTTGCTTCATCCCTGTTTTCAGAAGGATATTCAGCCAAAAGTTCCTGAGGCAGTTCAAAATTGAAATTAGAAAGTTTCATTCCCATAGTTCCTGTTTTAAAAGCTGCAAATATACAATCTCAACATAGGCGTTGTCAAGTAAATGGCGGTTTATTTATAGAATAATTCTATTCTTTACAGGTGTAGCCAAGTTCTTTAAGATCTTCCCAGAAATCTGGATAGGATTTAGACACGACTCCAGCGTCCAGAATACGGAGATCTGTCTTTAAAGCAAGTGGAGCGAAAGCCATCGCCATGCGATGATCATTATAAGTTTCGATCTCAACACCCTGCTTCAATTCGGGATTTGGAATTAGTTGCAAACTATCTCCAGTAATTCTGACTTCTGTACCAAATTTCTCAATTTCATTTTTGAGAGCCTGCAACCGGTCAGTTTCCTTGATTTTCAGAGTATGTAAACCTGTGAGCATACACTCGGTTTTTGTCGCAAGACAGGTAACGGCGATAGTTTGTGCGATATCAGGAGAGTTACGAAGATCTTCCCGAAGACTTCGAGCACGAGCCTTTCCTGTCTTCTTCAGTGTGATACTATTTTCAGTATAAATGGTTTCCACACCAAAATGCTTATAAATTTCAGCAAGGGAAGAATCTCCCTGCCTGCTTTCCTTTCGGTAATTATTAAGTTTAATTTCCGCAGTTTCAGAAATAGCGGCAAGACTATAGAAGTAAGAAGCAGAACTCCAGTCTGATTCCACAGGAATAGTTACAGTTTTTACAGATTCCTGAGGTTCAATAAAGATCCGGTCCTTTACAAATTTACCATTAATCCCTACCTGTTTGATAATTTCTAGCGTCATAAGAATGTAGGGCGTGGAAGTTACGGGACCTTCCAGAATGATCTCAAGCCCTTTTGGTAAGGTTGCACCTATAAGCATCAATGCAGAAATATACTGGCTGCTCACATTGGCTTCCAGCTTGACTGAAGAAGCGTGTAATTTTTTTCCCTTAATAACTAAAGGTGGGTAACCGGTCTCATTTTTATAAGTGATATCGGCGCCCATACGTTGTAAGGCATCCACCAGTAATCTAACTGGTCGCTCCTTCATTCTTTTGCTTCCGGTAAGCTCAACTTCACAGCCTTCCTTCACCGCAAAGTAAGCCGTTAGAAAACGCATTGCCGTTCCCGCGTGATGTATATCTATGATCCCGTTCCCTTTTTCCAGGGCTTTTTTCAATACTTCAGAATCATCACTATTCGAAAGATTTTCGATCGAAATTTCAGGGTATAATGCCTGCAGAATTAGCAAACGATTCGATTCACTTTTAGAACCGGTGATTTGAAGCGCTGCTTTCAGATTTTTTTCTTCGGTATGTAGGGATAGATTCATGAGAGTTCGTAAAGATGAATTACGAAATTACTCTTTCTTTTCTTTACTGCGAAACTGTCCAAAAGACAAAATAAAACCGTAAAGAAACGAAGCGATCAACTGTCCTATAATAAAGCGAGCTAATTTCCCGTTTTTCGTACGCTCTTCAAAGAACCTCGTAAATTCGAAACCACCATATTCGAATAGCATCGTGATTACATTATACAATACGAGAAATGAAATACCTAACCAGAAAACCGACTTCCAGAATGGACGTTCAGAAACCATTTCTTTGAACTTCATTATTGCAGTTTTTCGTTGTTCTTATGTCTGTCCTTATCACGTTGTGTCTTGAGGTCAAGCTTTTTATCAAATGCATCCTGCAAATTAATTCCAGTCTGGTTTGCCAGGCAAAGCACTACAAATACCACATCTGCCAGCTCCTCACCAAGGTCTTTGTTCTTATCGCTTTCTTTCTCACTCTGCTCACCATAACGACGGGCAATGATACGGGCAACTTCTCCAACTTCTTCTGTTAACTGAGCCATATTGGTAAGCTCATTGAAATATCGCACCCCGTGTTCCTGTATCCAGTTATCTACCGCTATCTGCGCGTTCTTCAAGTCCATCTGCTGAAATTTTCTTCAAAACTATGCTTTCATTTTGTTTTTTGATAATGTTGTCGTAAAACTTTTGAATGTATTCATAGTCTGTCGCAGCAAAAATTGTTTGTGCCAGATTCACTTCAGAATCTATTCTTATCACATTGTTGCTGTGCTTTACCAGGTATTTAAACTCTCCGGCGGCATCTTTTAAATGTACCATAGCGCTCTGCGGAAGCGATTCTACCTCATAGCCTTCAGGAATCAACATATTCACCTGGTGATGCTTCTTCATTGGAAAATCAAAATAGATTGGAAGTGTTCTGGTTTCAGCTTTAAAAGGATTTTCAGAAGTTACATCAAACAACATAGGCTTTACGTAGATCTTGTCCCCAATCACATCCTGACCACTTTGGGTATTGAACTCATAGGTATTGTGAATTCCTTCTCCAAGCTGCTCAAAGTTTTCAATCTTTACTTCGGAAATGGAATAGTTGCTCGATGCCGATTCCAGGTTGGCCGTAGCATCGCTTAAATTCCCATGATTTAATCTGAAGTTTCTAGCATAAAGAGCATCGAGATTATTGAAGTATTTACCTGAAATTCCATCTTCTGCCAGCTGGACATTCAGCCTGGTTTTATTTTCTGAAAAATATAAAGGTTGCAGGTTCACCCATTCTGAAGTACCATCTTCACGAATCAATCTACCTTGCCAGTTTCTTGCTCTTTTAGGCAGCTCCCCAGGAATAGCCAGTGGATCACTTGCATCCATAAGGATCACTTTATCCCCGATTTTTGCGGCAGCAATTAAGTAATTAAATCCATTTTTTGTTGGAAACAATGGAGTTCCATTGCTAACCGTACTTACCAGGACTGGATTTGCATCGATATTAGCATACTTCAGCATGGAAACCAGTAACAGGTTGATATCCCCAGTATTTCCAATGCCTTCCTCGTAAGCATCACGCAGTCCATTTTCAGCTATATAACCCACGTAATCATTCCAGGTCATCTTCTGCTTTACAAAATTGAAGATCTTATTCATTTTTTGTTCCTGGTTGGTCAATGTGCCAAGCAAAGCATCGATATCATCATCGAAAAAACGCTGATTGTGTAGTTCTGTATTGAATCCGCTATCATTATAAATGGACTTGGAAACACCTTCCCAGGTTTGCGAATAATTATCAATAGGAGAATTTGGAAACTTGGTAAACTTTAATTCCCAATCTAAAAATGCTGCGTAATTCTCCATATAATCTACGTGACTTTCAGTCTTCAGGGCAGGGATATCTTCCTGGTCGATCTCGTAAGTGTTCTGCATATAATCTAATACACTGTTACTGGTAGAATGGCTAACAACTTTTCCGCCGTAGGAAGAATTTCTCTGATTATTAGAAAAGGATCTTTTAAATGGCTTGGTTCCCTGATTAATTTTAGCGTAAAAAGCTGCTTTTGGATTATTATAAACTCCAAAATTTAAATATTCCGGAATTGTCACGCTAATGTTCAGCTTGTCAATAGGAATTGTATACTGTAAATTGATACGATCCATGGAGGTCGTGATTCGGTCGCTGATTTTCTTATACTCATATTCGATCACCGTTCCCTCTTTTACTGCCGGCATGGTGAACGTAGTAAGCTCGCGATATTTGCTTGCCTCATTCTCATAAATATCCTTACGATCAAGCTTGGTTTCCTCAACTTTTCCGTTTTCCAGGTTATAACTTACTCCTCTTACTCCAGAAACATTTTCCTCATAACCTCCTTTATAAGCACTAATATGATGCGTTGCCCAGTCGAAACCATCTTTGTTGTAGATCTTGATACGCTCGTGATATTCGGTTACCACAAAAAAGCCGGTGTTTTGTTTATAATCATAGTATGTGCGCTGATATTTATATAAAATGGCAGCATTCGCATCCGGATCTTTGTCGTGTTGTTTCTGGGCAACTTCACTTTTAGATACTTTCCCGAATTTATAATTTTGCGCATAGGTTGTGCTGCTCAGAATTAGGAAACTGAGGATAAAAAGGTATTTGGTCATGGTTAGGATTTTTCAGATTTGGCGATTACTGCTTTTAAATTATTTAAGGTGTTTACCTTGTCGATAAACTGGGTGAAATTCTGGAATTGCTCACTAGGCCACTCCCCTTCGTGAATAATGAGAACTCTCTCTACTTCTATACTTTTATTTTCTTCGGAAGCGCTTATGCTTATGCTGAATTCTCCAAATTCTGAAGCAATCTCGTCACTTCCAGGTAATGCTTCGATCTTATAACCTTGCGGAATCTTAAAACTGAAGTGATCTTTGTAGGTTTTTCCACGTTCGAACACAAAAGGCATCGTTCGCTCCTGTGAAGTTTTCTTCATGATGTTTCCCTGCTGAATAAAATTGAGCGGAACCAGTAATCTTTCCCCGGCAGGACTCGCCAGCCTGCTACCACTAAACTTCAGTTTCTCCTGAAATTGAATAGCGACCCGATCATCTTCAAAAGCAATGTTCTCAAAATGCAGATTCTGAAGTCTGCCCCATTCATTTCTATAGTATTTTTTAAGATCATCTTCAGTTTCTCTCTTTAATCCGTAGCGATCACCGTAAGGAATACCTTCTGAGATTCTGATGAATTCTGCATCGAAATTACCGTTTTCGTCCAGCTGAATATCGCATTCTATCGCCTGTACATTATCTGATACTTCATATTTTCTGGTACGTATGATCTCTCCACCTTCTTCTGTAACTCTTAGCGCGTAGCGATCATCTGTGAAGTCCCCCATATAATTGAAAGGAGTAGTCTGGCTTGTACATTCCAGCCACAGATCTATTCCATGTTCCGTAGGAATATTCAGGATCACATGGTTTCCCTGCATGATTGTAAAATCTGGATTTATGTGACGCTTTGAATTTCCACCATAGATTACGGTATAATAAGATTCGACACCCTGACTTTTAAGCAAAGCTTTCGTATAATTCGTTAATCCCTTGCAATCGCCATAGCCCAGTCTGTCCACGTTCATGGCAGTTTCAGGCTCCCAGCCACCAATGCCATATTGCACAGAAATATATCGGGTATTTTCCTGAACGTACTGGTATATAAGCCTGGCTTTTTCTTCAATACTACTGGCAGAGCTGGTCAACTCTTCTATTTTCTTAATAGTGCTCTCCGGAAGGTGATCATGTTCTGCAACCAGATTATCATACATCCATTTACCAAAATGTTTCCAGTTTCTGGTTTCCCCGGCAACACCCTTCAGTTCAAATTTTTCCAGGCTAAATAGAAGGCTGGGTGTAGTTCTGCGTAAAGAGGGTTCGAAATCTTCGTGTTTTCTGGCTTTGACATTTTGCAGTTTATAAAGGAAATGATTTTCCACCGAATGATCTTCTATTGAAACCTTGTCGAAATTGTTTTCCTGAAATCTAAGTGCATGCGCATCAGGATTTTCAAGCTCGAAAATAGATTCTTCAATGCTTACATTATAACCTTCCAGAGGAAACCATTGATCGAGAAATACAGTGTCTTCATTCTCAAATTCACTGGTATAAATTACGGTATATGGATAGTTCCTGGCGTTATAATCCAAATAACTAACCCTATTGTCTGCAAATAAGGTCCCTGAACCAAAAGCACTAACGTCTGAAAAGTCTTTTTTCCTGAACTTTTCAACTTCATTTCCCATAGCATCAACTATGATAGCCTGCTGTTTTTCTATCCCATCACCCTCATCATAGTGCTGGTAAGCGTCAATGAAGTATTCACCATTCTCATTGAAAACAGTGACTATCCGCGTAGTATATACTACAACTTTATCTATGTCTTCAACAACGAGTTTTGTATGCATCTTGCGAACGACCGCATCTGCATTTTCCAATAATTCCGGGGAAATTTTTAAAATAGAATATTCTTGCTGGGAATACATGAAAGACATGCAGACCAGCAGCAAAAAAGTGGTGATTCTTTTGCGCATTAAGCTGAAAATAGGTTAGTTCAGCCGGCAATATATAAAAAATTAACTCTTTTTAACGCTTTTCTTTCGAATCGATGATAATTGTTACCGGACCATCATTGAGCAAGGATACTTTCATATCTCCTCCAAAGACTCCTACCCCAACGCTTTTACCAAATTCTTTTTCGAAGGACTTTACAAAATCCTGGTATAATGGTTCTGCGATATCAGGTTTCGCTGCATATATAAAACTGGGCCTGTTTCCTTTTTTCGTACTGGCGTGTAGGGTAAACTGACTTACTACAATGGCGTCACCATCCACCGTTTTGAGAGACTCATTCATTTTCCCCTCACCATCGCCAAAAATTCTCATGTTGATGATCTTACGGCAGAGCCAGTCGATATCTTCTTGGGTATCGGCCTCCTCTATTCCAAGTAGGATCAATAAGCCATCGCGCATTACCGCGCATACTTTATGATCTACGGTGACCGATGCTTCTGTGACTCGTTGTATTACTGCTCGCATTATTTCTGGTATTGATCTACTCTGTAGTTTTCATCTTCACCTTCCATGATCTGCAAATAACTTTTGTACCTGGACCAGGCGATCTCACCTTCTTCAAGACCATCTTTTACAGCACATTTTGGTTCATTAAGATGCAGACAATTATGAAATTTACAATGCTGTTTTAGCTGAAAAAATTCCGGGAAATAATCGCCAATTTCTTCCTTGTCCATATCCACTACTCCAAAACCTTTGATTCCGGGAGTATCAATGATTCTCGCATCAAATTGAAGGTCGAACATTTCAGCAAAAGTCGTGGTATGCTGCCCCTGGCTGTGCTGCCTGCTAATTTCCGAAGTTTTAAGATCAAGAGTAGGCTCTATAGCATTGATAAGAGTAGACTTTCCGGTACCACTATGACCTGAGATCATACTGGTCTTTCCAATCATCTTATCTTTTACCTTATCTACGTTTTTACCTTCTTTAGCTGAAATTCCAATACACTCATAGCCTGCACCGCGGTAAAGTTCTGCAAGGTATTTCACCTCAGCAAGTTCTTCAATGCTATAAGTATCAACTTTATTAAAAAGCAGCACTGCTGTGATAGCATAGGCTTCCGCAGTAACCAGAAAGCGGTCTATAAAAGTGGTTAAAGTAGGCGGATTATTAAGGGTTATCAGCAAAAAAACCTGGTCGACATTTGAAGCAATGATATGAGTTTGCTTTGAAAGATTAACCGACTTCCGGATAATATAGTTTTCCCGTTCGATGATCTTTTTGATCACCCCGGTTTCCTCCTCGCCATCTTCGACATCGAATCTTACGACATCTCCAACAGCAACAGGATTTGTACTTTTAATTCCCTGTATCCTGAACTTTCCTTTGATCCGACATTGGTAAAAACGGCCATTCTCGGTTTTTACATGATACCAGCTCCCGGTAGACTTATAAACAACTCCCTGCATTAAGCTAAACTATTCATATCTAATAATTTCTTTCCGCAAATTTAGGCATTAATTTATGAAGCTACCGGGTAGCGTGAAATCATCCCTTATACATCAAGGATTTTCTGTTGGTGATTAATAGATTCCTGGTGAATAGCTTTGAATAATCTTAAAACGAATTCTTCACTCAGGCCTTTATCTTCACCTTCCAGTACCATTTTCCCAAGGATCTCGTTCCATCTTTTAGTTTGCAGAATTGCTACGTTCTGGTCTTTCTTTACCTGTCCTATTTCTTCGGAAATTTTCATACGTTTAGATAAGATCTCCAGAATCTGACTATCGGTAATATCAATCTTAGAACGCAAAGCAGTTAGCTTATTCTGAAAATCCTGACTGGCAGAGATCTCTTTTCTAACCTTTAAATCCTCCATCATCTGGATCAAGGCAGCCGGTGTAATTTGTTGAGCCGCATCACTCCATGCTTTATCTGGAGTATGGTGAGTTTCCACCATGATTCCGTCGAAATTAAGATCAAGTCCTGTTTGGCAAAGATCGAAGATGATGTCTCTTCTTCCTGCGATATGAGATGGATCCAGGATTAAAGGAAGGTCCGGGAATTTATTTTGTAGTTCTATAGGAATCTGCCATTCCGGGTTGTTACGGTACTTAGTTTTCTCGTAAGCAGAGAAGCCACGATGTATTACTCCAAGGTTGTTGATATCTGCTGTGTGTAAGCGTTCAACCGCTCCCAGCCACAAGGCAAGATCTGGATTTACAGGGTTTTTAACCAGTACGATCTTATCTGTTCCTTTCAAAGCATCTGCGATCTCCTGTACAATAAATGGAGAAACAGTTGTTCGCGCTCCAATCCAAAGAATATCCACGTCATGTTTCAATGCAAGATCAACATGGTTCGGGTTTGCAACTTCAGTAGTAGTTAGCATTCCCGTTTCCTCTTTCGCCTTCTGAAGCCATTTTAGACCCAGTGCACCAACACCTTCGAAATTTCCAGGGCGCGTTCTTGGTTTCCAGATTCCTGCACGTAAAACAGTTGCATCACTATCTTTTAACTGGTGAGCGATCGTTAATACCTGCTCTTCGGTTTCTGCACTACAAGGCCCTGCGATCACCAACGGGTGAGACAGGTTGAAGTTGTCTAACCAGCCTCTGAGTTCTTTTTTATTTTCCATTCTCCTGTAATTTTAATTCTTCGTTCTTATTTATTCCGTTTAATACTTCTTTTATATGATTGGTTCGATCCATTTCCTGGTAAAGCTGATCGAAATTGTCTTCCTGCATCAATTTTCTGAAATGCTGAAGATTCAGAATATATTCATCAAGAGTTTCCAGGACATTTTTTTTATTCTGACTAAAAATTGGTGCCCACATTGCCGGTGAACTTTTAGCAAGTCTTACGGTCGAGGCAAAACCACTTCCTGCAAGATCGAAAATATCACGCTCGTTCTTTTCCTTTTCCAGTACTGTTTTTCCCAGCATAAAAGAGCTAATATGCGATAAATGAGATACATAAGCTATATGACAATCATGTGAACGGGCATCCATGTATCGTATTCTCATTCCTATCTTCTGAAATACCTCTAAAGCTTTTTCCTGAAGTTTAAAGGCAGTCTTTTCTACTTCACAGATGATATTGGTCTTATTTCTGAATAATCCATGAATTGCAGCCTGCGGACCAGAAAACTCCGTTCCCGCAATTGGGTGTGCTGCTAGAAAATTTCTTCTTTTCGCATGATCCTCGACTACCCGGCAAATATTTTCTTTAGTCGACCCGGCATCTATCACCACGCAATCATCTTTTACTCTATCCAAAATTTTAGGAAGCACCTTAATGCTGGCGTCTACCGGAATTGCAAGATAAACAAGGTCGGCGTCGTGAATATCTTCCATCGTAGACATCTTATCTATTAGGCCCAGGTCAAGCGCCTGCTTCAGGTGATCCTCATTTCCATCTATTCCGGCTATACTTATCCCTGGAATACCGGCTTTTAGATCCAGCGCGAAACTTCCGCCTATTAATCCAATTCCTACTATAAACACCTTCATGATCTAATTCCTTTTAAAGCTTCATCGATCATTTCTTCCGTAGCACAAAGGGAGAAACGAACATAATTCCTACCCTGCTCACCAAATATAAAACCCGGTGTTACGAACAGATCTTTATCGTACAGTAATTCATCAACCAGGCTCTCTGCACTTTTACCTGCAGGAGCTTTCGCCCAAACGAAAAGTCCAGACTGCCCCGGGGCTGCTTCACAATTCAAGGTTTTTACCAGTTCCAGAACTTTCTTTTTTCTGGAACTGTACAACTCATTCAATTTTAAAAACCATTCATCTGAAAGCTGAAGTGCCTTTACTGCCCCAGCCTGCAAAGGATAGAACATGCCGCTGTCCATATTGGACTTTACTTTTAGCACAGCTTCAATATTTTTCACGCTCCCGGCGAGCATTCCAACTCTCCAGCCAGCCATATTAAAACTTTTACTTAGAGAATTAAGCTCCATCACGTAATCGCTCCTTATATCGGTATCTAGAATACTCAAAGGTTCTGTATTCTGAATAAAACTATAAGGATTGTCATTGACTACCAGAATTTCATTCTTTTCAGCAAAAGCAGTCAGTTTTGTAAAGAAGTCTGCAGTCGCTTTGGTTCCCGTAGGCATATGAGGATAATTCACCCACATGATCTTTATATTTTCAAGTCCCTGTTGCTCTAAAGCTTCCAGATCTGGCAGCCAGTTCTGCGATTCATCTAAGGTATACTTCTGAACTTCTGCCTGTAGCAATCCAGAAACCGACGTATAGGTAGGATAGCCTGGATCCGGGACTAAGACTTTGTCCCCTTTATTCAGAAACGTCATGGAAATATGCATAATTCCTTCCTTACTTCCCATGAGCGGAAGAATTTCATTTTCAGCATCCAGATTTACATGATAATACCGAGAATAAAAGCCTGTCATGGCGTTTCTTAGTTCGGGTATTCCTTTATAAGGCTGGTATTGATGCGCTTTGGAATGTTTTAGCCCATTTTGCATCGCATCTACTACTTGCTGCGGTGGTGCAAGATCCGGACTTCCAATTCCAAGATTGATCACCGGCTTGCCCTGTTCCCGCAAAGCTGCCACTTCCCTTAATTTTTTAGAGAAATAGTATTCCTGTACGCTTTCCAGTCTTTCTGCTGTCTTCATGACAATCTGCTTTTGTAAATTCCTAATATTTTAAGGTCTTCGGTCATTAATTTCAATACATCCATCGCACGATCAAAATCTTCTCGTTTATCAAAGATCACATCTACGAAAAATGAATATTTCCAGGGCTCGTCTATAATTGGTAAAGACTGTATCTTCGTTAGATCCAAATAGGAATCCCGTAAAATATTAAGTACTGAAACCAGGCTTCCACGATCGCTTTTCAGATCGAATTTCAGGGATGCTTTATCGAGAATATCACCGTTAGGTTTTTGTTCTTCTGTTCCCAGAACCAAAAATCTGGTGGTATTGGATTTGATCGTATGAATGCCTGAAGCTAGAATTTCGAGTCCGTACATACTCGCCGCTGCAGGACTCGCCACTGCCGCAACTCTCAATTTTTCTTCGGAAGCAATTCTTCGGGCAGCCTCTGCAGTATCTGCATCTTCGATCAACTTAATATGCGGATGTTTTTTAAAAAAATCCTTACACTGCAATAAAGCCATAGGATGAGAATAAACCTTTTTGATGTCCTCTATTTTCTGACCTTTTACCGCCATTAAATTCATATTCACCGGAGTGTAATGCTCTCCAATGACCTTAAGCTTGTATTCATTGATCAGGGCATAATTAGGAAGAATAGAACCGGCAATACTGTTTTCGATAGCCATCACAGCTTCTGTCGTCCCACCTGAGGCAAGCGCTGTAGTGAGTTCCTGAAATGACATATGTTCAGCCACTGCAGTTTGCTCTCCAAAATAGTCCATCACTACGAGGTGGTGAAAAGACCCTTTAATACCCTGAATTCCGACTTTTCTCATTTTTTTCCAAAAAAAAAGTCCCGATCTAAGATCGAGACTTTTATATAATTTTAGCTTACTTAATCATATAGCATTCCCGATTCTATTCCTGGTATAGAAATAAAAATAATAGAATGCGTTCCAGTTAATTAAGCTTGTCATTTCATTAATTATGAATTACTAAAGTAGTACTAATATTCAAGACTCAAAATTAAACGGGATCCAAATTGGAACTTTTCCCATATTCGGAAAATTCGTGTGAATTATTTACAGATTACGATTTAATACCTCAAAATTGACTGCTAACATTGAAAGATAATCAGTCAGTTCTCTGAAGATTTATTCCTAATTTTGAGCTCAATCTATGTCTATACACGTAAATAACATATCAAAAAGCTTCGGAGATCAGCAGGCGCTGGAAAATATAAGCTTTGAAATTGGCCGCGGGGAGATTGTTGGATTTCTAGGACCTAATGGTGCAGGAAAATCAACATTAATGAAAATCCTTACCGGCTATCTTACTGCAGATTCTGGAAAGGCCAGGATCAATGATTTCGAGCTGGACACTCAGCTGGCAGATCTTCAGCGAAGTATTGGATATCTACCAGAGCATAATCCTTTATATACTGAAATGTATGTTCGGGAGTACCTGCAGTTCCATGCATCCATATTTTCAGCTTCGAAAGACAGGATTGAAGAAGTCATTAAACTTACCGGGCTTTCACCTGAAGCAAACAAAAAAATAGAACAACTATCCAAAGGATACCGGCAACGTGTTGGTCTTGCGGCTGCGCTATTGCATGATCCCGAGGTATTGATCCTGGATGAACCTACTACAGGTCTTGATCCAAATCAGCTGGTAGAAATAAGATCCTTAATTAGTTCTATTGGAAAAGATGGCAAGGATGGTAAGCGTGGAAAAACCGTATTTCTTTCCACGCATATTATGCGTGAGGTGGAAGCAATCTGTGACCGGGTCATCATTATTAATAATGGAAAGATCGTCGCCGATAAGTATCTCAAAGATCTTAGGAATGAAAAAGAACAGGTGATTTTTGTAGAATTCGACTATCGAATTGAAGAAATTGCTCTTCAAAAGATCCCTGGAATGATCTCTGCAAAAAATACCGGCGGCTTTACCTATGAGCTAATTTTTGATTCCAATAAAGACATGCGTCCGGCTGTTTTTGATTTCGCTCATGATAACGGACTCAAAACGCTACAGCTAAATCAAAAGACGAAGAACCTGGAAACTCTGTTCGCTGAACTTACTCAGAAATGATCGAACCATGGTTCAAATAAGGAGATACTGCTTTCGAAAATTTTTTGCGTTAGGCATTGCAGCGGCATCCTTTTAAAACGAGGCTGAGCGTGTCGAAGCTTCGTGTTAAAAGATAAAGCGGAAAGCCCGGCCCGAAGGGAAACACCGTATTTTTTAAGATCTCTGCAGTAGCTACCTGGAAATTCTGTTTATTGACCAACAAAAATAAAATGGTCCAGCGCAGGTTCAATAACTCAAAACTACAATTGTAACTCTCTACCTCCCTCTTATTTGTTTGCGTTAGGGATTGCAGCGGCATACTTTTAACATCAGGCTGAGCTTGTCG
>NZ_CAJWRQ010000047.1 GCF_913046405.1 uncultured Christiangramia sp. | reverse complement strand
AGAGAAATAACCGGAAGGCCACTAACTGGGTCCTTGCCGCTTTTAACGGTCTCACCAGCATCTGCAGTTCCGCGAAAACCATGTTCGGGTGCGAATACCTTTTTTATCTGGACTTGCTTGCTTAATAAAGTATCCACAAGATGAGTATACTCTCCATTCTTTCTTTTTACTACGGAAGTTTGATTTCCCACAATCCCGATAGTTCTGTTTGCTATCTTCGGAAGTATAAGATCCATCCTGTTTGCGGCTGGTAAAATTTCAGAAGGAACCGAATCTGAAAGTTTTTCCTGTGTAACTACTTCAGAATTTTCCGAAGAGCTTTCACTATGAGCGTTTCCGCAGGAAAGAATTCCAAAAACAAAGAATAATAATGTACTTTTGACCAACCTCTTAATCATAGCAATTTGAATTTCGAGTACTTTATAGTAAAGCGCCTTATTAGCGCGAAAAAATATAAAAGTAGCATATCTGCTCCTATAATAAAAATAGCGATCACCGCAATTGCTATAGGGGTTGTGATGATGCTTGTATCTTTTGCGACCGGCCTTGGTTTGCAGGAGAAAATAAGGGATAAGATCGCTGCATTTAATGGTCATATTAGTATCTCCAGTTACGATAACAATAGCTCCAAAGTCTCATTAACTCCAGTTTCAACAGATCAGGATTTTTATCCCGAATTCACTAGTGTAGACGGCATAGACCATGTGCAGGCAGTTGCAAGTACTTTTGGCGTTATTCGAACAGAGGAAGATTTTGAAGGGATCGTGGCCAAAGGTGTAGGCGCCGATTACAAATGGGATTATTTCGAGGAATTCCTGACGCAGGGTAGATTGCCCAGCTATTCTGATAATCTCAACAACGAAATTCTAATTTCCGAATATCTGGCCAGCAGGCTTAAGCTGAAGAACGGTGACCGTGTGGCTACGTATTTTATGCGTGATGATAGTGATCTGCCCCTGCAGCGTAGTTTTGAAATTGTGGGTATTTACGAATCCGGTTTTCAGGAATTTGATGAGTTGTATATGCTTACAGATATCAGGCATATCCAGAGAATAAACCGGTGGGAAGAGGATGAGATTGGTAATTTTGAAGTTTTCGTAGAAGATTTTGATGAACTTGATTCTAAAGGAAATGAGGTTTATGAGAATACAGGGTCTTTTCTGGATACTCAAACGATCAGTCAGAAATACTACTCGATTTTCGAATGGTTGTCCCTTTTCGATTTTAATATGGCGCTTATTCTTGGTATAATGATCCTTGTTTCAGGAATCAATATGATCACCGCATTATTGGTTTTGATCCTGGAGAGAACCCAAATGATCGGAATGCTGAAAGGACTTGGAGCGGCAGATTGGAGTATTCGGAAGATCTTTCTGTATAATGCCGCTTATCTAATAGTGTTGGGACTCTTCTGGGGAAATTTAATTGGAATTGGTCTGCTTGCGCTTCAGAAATATTTTAAACTGATTCCGCTTGATCCCAGAACTTATTATGTCACCGAAGTTCCAATCTATTTAAGCTGGGATTATATTCTACTCGTGAATATCGGCACTTTGATTCTCTGCATGCTTATGCTGTTAATTCCATCAGTGATCATCTCCAAAATCTCTCCGGTTAAGGCGATCAAATTCGATTAATAATTGCAGCTCTCATAGTTGACGTGGTAAAGCTTGGTTTAAGGCCAAAGGTTTTTTTACATTTGCAGACGTTAAAGAAAAATGTAAGCATGGATTACGCTGAGAATATATTAGGAACCATTGGGAATACTCCTATGGTTAAGATGAACAAGATCGTTGAGGATATCGATGCGCTTGTACTGGCAAAGTATGAAACCTTTAATCCCGGGAATTCGGTAAAAGATAGAATGGCTGTGAAGATGGTAGAGGACGCCGAAGCTAAAGGTTTATTAAAACCAGGAGGAACCATCATTGAAGGAACTTCAGGGAATACCGGAATGGGGCTGGCACTTGCAGCGATCGTTAAAGGTTATAAAATGATCTGCGTAATGAGTGACAAACAGAGCAAGGAAAAGATGGATATTCTTCGCGCAGTTGGAAGTGAAGTGGTGGTTTGTCCTACAGATGTGGAACCAGATGATCCCCAATCTTATTATTCTACTTCCCGCAGACTTGCTGAAGAAACTCCGAACAGCTGGTACGTAAATCAATATGATAATCTCGCAAATCGTGAAGCTCATTACGAATCTACAGGCCCTGAGATTTGGAAACAAACAGATGGAAAAGTAACCCATTTTGTTGTTGGAGTAGGGACTGGTGGAACTATTTCTGGTGTTGGAAAGTATTTGAAAGAAAAAAATCCCGATATTAAGGTTTGGGGAATAGATACTTACGGTTCAGTATTCAAGAAATATCACGAAACTGGTGAATTCGATGAAAAGGAAATTTATCCTTACGTAACCGAAGGAATTGGAGAGGATATTTTACCTAAAAACGTTGACTTTGATGTGATCGACGGTTTTACGAAGGTAACAGATAAAGATGCAGCAGTTTATACGCAGAAATTATCAAAGGAAGAAGGGTTTTTCTTAGGTAATAGTGCAGGTGCAGCGGTAAAAGGGCTGTTACAACTAAAAGAACATTTTACTAAGGATGATGTCGTGGTAGTGCTTTTCCATGACCACGGAAGCCGATATGTAGGTAAAATGTATAATGATGACTGGATGAGAAAAATGGGTTACATTGACTAACACCGGTTATAGAATGTAGGAACTAATTGATTTTTTATATGACTAAGAATGCGTGGTTTTTAACCAGTTTATTCTTTATGCTGTCGCTCTCAATACATGCGCAGGACGATGAAAGGAAAGAATCAGATCTTAAAGTAACTTTAGATCTAAATAATCCTACCAGGGAGATCAACGACGGGGTCACCATGGTTAATGTTGAAGGAGGAAAAGCTCCTTACACTTACAAATGGACAAAGCAAAGCACTTCCCTTCAATCTAATAAATCCACAGGTATAACTGAAGGTCAGGAAGAATCGGTAACTGTGACCGATGCCAACGGAGTAAGTGTTACCAAAAAGTTTAAAATACCTGCTGAAGCGATCACTGAAGTCGTAAACAGTAAAGTGCAGCCGGCAGTAGATTTTCTAGGCGGCATATTATTCTGGGATCCTTTTGCAGCAGTTGGGATCTACGACCCGGTTGTTTATACCAATGATAGAGAAATACCAATCCCGAACTGGGATGCAACTACAAGTAAAACTTTCAGTTTGAAGCGATGGCTGGTTGAGGATGGTGGTCAGGTAGCTGCAGGTGATAAAATCGCTATTATAGAAAGCGAATCTGGAGAGGAGAAAGAGATCTTTTCAGAAGTTGATGGTACCATGAACTACCTGGTTCTGGAAGGCAACGAGATTTTTGACCCAAATGACCAGGATGATGTGATTGAGCAAAATGCTCATATGATCGCCAAAATTGAATTCAACGAGCCTCAGCCTTTGCATCATCCCAATGGTGATGTGATCACGAACTCCATTCCTTTTATCGTGATCTGGCTTATTCTGGGAAGTATCTTCTTTACTATAAGACTTGGTTTCGTAAATATTCGTGGTTTCTCTCATTCTATTCAGTTAGCCAAAGGGAAATATGATGATCCGGATGCACCGGGTAGAATAACACATTTTCAGGCAATGGCTACGGCAGTTTCAGCAACCGTTGGTCTTGGGAATATAGCCGGTGTTGCGGTTGCAATTTCACTTGGTGGGGCCGGAGCAACTTTCTGGATGTTCTGTGCCGGATTCTTCGCGATGTCACTAAAGTTTACTGAGTGTACATTAGGGGTGAAATATAGAGAGATCAACGAAGATGGTAGAATCTTTGGTGGGCCAATGAATTATTTGCGTTATGGCCTGGAGAAAAGAAATATGAAAGGTCTTGGGAAATTCCTTGCCAGCCTTTTTGCAATATTAGGTGTTGGAGCTTCTTTTGGAGGTGGTAATATGATACAGTCCAACCAGGCATTTAAAATAGTTTCTGAACAATTACCTTTTCTGGAAGGTCAGGGATTCTTGTTTGGAGTTGGATTCGCCATCCTTGTTGGAGCGGTGATCCTTGGAGGAATTAACAGTATCGCACGGGTCACTGGTAAAGTAGTACCTGTAATGGCGATTATCTATATCCTAGGTTGCGCAGTTGTGATTGGGGTGAATATTGAAAATATTGGTGCTGCATTTTCAGCGATTTATAACGGAGCCTTTTCCGCAGATGCTTTAAAGGGTGGTTTTATCGGAGTACTAATTGTTGGTCTGCAAAGAGCAGCATTTTCCAGTGAGGCCGGGGTTGGTTCAGCAGCTATCGCACATAGTGCTACCAAAACCAATAATCCTATTGCAGATGGGTTTACTTCTTTAGTAGAGCCTTTTATCGATACGATGGTCGTGTGTACTATGACGGCATTGGTGCTTATTTTTACCGGAATGCATGAAGTAGGCGGTGGAATAAAAGGGGTTGAACTGACTTCAGATGCTTTCGGAAGCGTTATTTCCTGGTTCCCGGCAGTACTGGCACTTGCGGTTTTCTTATTTGCTTTTTCCACGATGGTTTCCTGGTCATATTACGGGATGCGTTCTTGGACCTATCTATTTGGGCAAAGCAAGAAATCTGAAATTATTTACAAAGTCTCATTCCTGATATTTGTAGTAGTAGGAGCATCAGTAAGTCTTGGAGCAGTTTTAAGCTTCTCAGATATGATGATTCTCGCGATGTCATTTCCCAATATCATTGGATTATATATTATGTCTGGGGAAGTCAGAGCTGATATGGAAAACTACTGGGAGCGACTCAAAAACGGAGAATTGTTTATCAATCCTAAATTCAGAGATGCCTGATGAGGTTTTTACTGAAAGATCTATAAAAAACTCTTGCTTCTACGGAAGAGTTTTTTGTTTCATATTAGCAGATGCTTGTAAACAGAGAAATAGAGTGGCTCCTGTAAAATAGAGCAGAACATCAACGAGATCTGCAGTATATCTATCTACAAACTGCGGAAGTATTAATTCAAAATATATAGCATAAAAACAAGTAAGCACTAGCGCCTGGGCAATACTTATTTTGATCGATCTATCCTTTGTGAGGTAATGCACCATTTTCAGACATATGGTCAAAATGATAGGCATGCATAAAAAGTCGTTGAGGTATGATGTGGTCCATTCTGGAAAGTTCACTCCAGTAGACTTTAGAGCTTCGAAAATTATAAAGATCAATGCGTATAGAATAAAGGTGGCATTCAGTAATCTCATAAGAGCGCAACAGATACTACAAAGGCAATTACAATGCCTATTCCAAGTACAATGAGCCAGACTGTGTACCCGGTTCTGGCAAGGAAACGTACAATAGGATTTTTATGTTCTTCTGAAGGTTCCGGTGCTGACTTTCGTTTATATTCTCCGGGTCTTCGACTGGATTTTAATTTAGTTTTCTTCGGATTCTTCTCCATGTTGTACTGGGCTTTCTCGATTAGTTCAGTTGAATGAACTCGACTGCTGAAATTCTATTGATCTTCAAATTAATTTCTAAGATAGAAAAACTGGTCATCCATCAACTCCAATTAATGAAGCTTTATGAAAATCCTGAATCTTCAGAATTATACTAAATTCTATTTCAGAATAAATTTATATAAAGTATTTTCATTGCTGAAATTGAACTTATGAAAAAATTATACTTTTTACTCCTGGCAATACTAATGGTATCCTGTAATGCAACCATGGATACTACGAGCAACGAAACTCCAGAAACTCCGAAATATACCTACCTGGCACTCGGTGATTCTTATACGATAGGGGAGAGCGTTCGGGAAACTGAAAGATGGCCGGTACAATTAACGGAGCAACTTCGAAATAGAAATTATGAGATGGCGGCACCTATGATCATTGCAAAAACGGGATGGACGACTTCAGATCTCTTGCGGGGAATGGACCAGAACCTGGAAGTGCAACGCGATTTTGACCTGGTTTCTATTTTGATCGGGGTAAACAACCAGTATCAGGGAAAACTTATTACAGAATACGAAGAAGAATTACGCCAGATCTTCAGGCGTGCAATCAATCATTCTAAAACCATGGAAAAAGGTGTTTTCGCCGTAAGTATTCCGGATTATGGTTATACACCTTTTGGATCTTCAAACCAGGAGAAAATCAGTGCTGAAATTGACAGGTTTAACCAGGTTTTTAAAAGAGTTGCAGATGAATTTGGAGTAGTGTTCTATAACATTACCCCAATTTCAAGAAATAGCAGCAACCCTGAACTGGTAGCAAGTGATGGTTTGCATCCAAGTGCATTACAGTATCAACTTTGGGTAGAACAATTCATTTCTCAGGTAGCAGAAAAATTACCTAATTAATTTTCTTAGCAGTTCATTTTCAAATGAATAATTTGATACATTCGGAGAGTGAAAGAAGACTTTCTTTATTATCTCTGGAAGTTTCAGAAATTTGATTCCGAATGTCTTAGAACTTCGGAAGGTGAGCCTTTACAGATCATTTCGACCGGTTCTCAAAACGACTTATCTGGTCCCGATTTCTTTAATGCTCATTTAATAATCACTGGAATCAAATGGGCTGGGAATGTTGAAATGCATTTAAAATCATCAGACTGGTACCTGCATCATCACGAAACAGATCCTGCCTATGACAATGTGATCCTGCATGTAGTATGGGAACACGATGAGAATATCTTCCGAAGAAATGGAAGCCTTCTACCAGTATTTGAACTGAAGAATATCGTCGATTTTTCTATGATCGCAAAATACCTTCACCTGCTGGAGAGTCGTCATCATAGTATCAATTGTGAAGACAGTTTTTCTGAATTTTCCAGTTTTGAGATTGACCACTGGTTCGAAAGATTATATTTCGAAAGACTCGAAAGAAAGTCAGCATTGATATTCGAAGTGCTGCAACGTTCCAATAATGATTGGAACACGGCATGCATGATCCTGCTTTTTAGAGCGTTTGGTTTAAACATCAACGGCGATTACTTTTCAAATATAGCGGAAAATCTGGGCTATTCTTTGGTTGCAAAATTAGGCGGGAATCAGTTTTCTTTAGAAGCACTGTTTATGGGTTATTCTAATTTGATCCATGGAGCAGATCAGTATTCAGATGAACTAGGCACAGAATTCGAGTTTCTAAAACACAAATTTCGTATACCTTTAATTGATACTAAACCAGAATTTTTCAGATTAAGACCTGATAACTTTCCTACGATTAGGCTGGCCCAGCTCGCAGGTTTGTATGCTCAGCGAGCCTCATTCTTTTCAGACATTATCGCTGCGAAAGATAGAAATGAAATAAGATCTCTTTTTTCTATTGAGGTTTCAGACTACTGGAAGACTCACTATAACTTTGATAAACCACATAATTGCAGGTCAAAAAAATTAAGCAACTCTTTCTTCGAACTTTTGGTGATCAATTTTGTAATCCCATTGAAATTCGCATTCTCAAAAAGTTCCGGAGAACCAGCGTCCAGTCTCTATGAAATAGTAACAAGCCTAAAGCCCGAAAAGAACTCGATAGTGAATATGTTTAATAATTTAAGAACGGGTACAGTCAGGAATGCACTGGAATCGCAGGCGGCGCTTGAGCTCAAGAAGAATTATTGTAGTAAGGATAGATGTTTGCACTGTGAATTAGGCGCGATAATATTGAAAAAATCTGTTAAATACGCTTAAATTTGTAATATGGCAGGCATGGTATCGAACATGAGACATTATCTCGAAAAGCACGGATTCTACGTATCTACAAGGATGGCAGATAAGATGGGAATTCGCGCTAAGAATGTTCGGTTGTTCTTTATATATGCCAGCTTTTTTACCATGGGTGCAGGCTTTATCGTATATCTGATCCTAGCATTCTGGCTAAAGCTTAAAGACCTGGTCTACACAAAAAGAACCTCTGTATTCGATCTATGAGACAATTAATAGATTCCAGGATCAGACTGGCTGTAGTCTTGATTATTATGGTATTCGTTACCGGAATCGTTGGTTTCAGGTTCTTATATGACTATACGTGGGTCGATGCGCTCTATATGACTATTATTACCGTAAGTACAGTAGGTTATGGGGAAGTCCAGCCTATGGGAGCCTACGGAAAACTATTTACTTCTTTTTTCATTATTTCCGGACTATTCATCTTTGGATTCGGTCTCTCCACAATCACAGAACATATCCTGAATAAAAATAACATTGGTAATCTAAAACGTAATAAAATGAAAAAAAGGATAGACTCCCTGAACGATCATATAATTGTTTGCGGTTACGGTCAGAACGGGAAGCAGGCAGTTCAGAAATTATTAGACTACCGAAAGGATTTTGTTATCATAGATGATCATGAGGAAGTCTTTCAGAATCTGGAAAATGACAGGCTCAATTATATTGTAGGAAATGCTACCGAAGATGAGGTGCTTAGCCTTGCTGGTGTGGAGCGAGCATCGACTTTGATCTGTGCACTTCCCAGGGATGCAGACAACCTGTTCATCGTTCTTTCAGCAAGACAGTTGAAAAAGGATCTTAAGATCATTAGCAGGGCCACGGAAGAAAACAGTTATAAAAAGTTGAAACTTGCCGGTGCAGATAATGTGATCATGCCCGATAGAATAGGAGGAAGTCACATGGCTTCGCTCGTAGTGGTTCCAGATCTGGTCGAATTTCTGGATAATCTTTCTGTCTCAGGAGAGCAGGACAGTATCAATGTAGAGCAGGTCTCATTTTCCAAGATTTGCACAGATGGAGTGGAAAGGTCAATATCTGAAACCGATATTAGGAAAAAAACCGGTTGCTCTGTTATTGGGTATAAATCACCCTCTGGAACCTATGTGGTGAACCCGGAGCCATCTCAACGTATCGAGCGTGATTCTAAGTTGATTATGATTGGCAGACCTGATCAAATTGAGCATTTAAAAAAGTATTATTCGGTTTAGAAATTGGATTCAAATTTTAATAAAAGCCTCGTTTCCTTTAACATGACATTCACAATTTAACTCCCAAAAGTTTGTTTTAGCTCAATTTTTTAGCATATTCACGCGCTGAAAATTTAACTTCATTATAAATAACCAAATTTCCATATGAGAAAGTATTTGCTTTCAATGTTCTTTTTATTTTCGATTGTAGGACTATCTGCACAGGAACTAGACGTAAAAGCCCAGGTAGGAAACCCCTCCAAAGTAATAAATAATGGATTCATTGAACTGGATGTAAAAGGAGGAACTCCTCCTTACCAGTATAAATGGTCCAACCAGGGAACCAGCCTGGAATCTAATAAGACCGCAGGTCTTACAGAAGGTGTTCCTTATACGGTAGTAGTAACTGATGCTGCAGGAAACAAATTTGAAGGCGAGTACCAGGTAGAGGCAGAAGCTATTACCGAACACTTCAATGGAACTTTTTCTCCTATCGTAGCAAGTATGGGAAGTGTCCTTTTCTGGGATCCATTTACGGCTATGGGAGTTTACGATCCTGTTATTTATGCTGATATCAAAAGAATTGAAGCTCCAACCTGGAGTGCTTCTGAAGATGCTAAATTTGTTCTCGAAGAATGGCTGGTGGAAGATGGCGAGCATGTGAACGAAGGAGATCCTATCGCGATTGTTACTAAGAATGACGAAAGCATAGAAGTGCTTGCGAACGCTGATGGTACACTGGATCAATTTCAAGCGGAAGGTGAAGTTATTTATAATTCTGAGAATAAGCAACATGTTATTGAGCAGGGAGCTCAGTACTTTGGCAGCATTGTATATGATGAGCCGGTAGCGCTTCTTCATCCTAATGGAGATCCTCAAACTAAGAATATTCCATTTATCGTGGTCTGGCTTGTTCTTGGAGCATTGTTCTTCACGATCAGGTTAGGTTTTATTAATATTAGAGGATTCAAACACTCCTTGCAACTGGCTAAGGGTAAATATGATGATCCAAACGCTCCCGGACAGGTAACTCACTTCCAGGCTTTGGCTACTGCCGTTTCTGGTACAGTAGGTCTAGGTAATATTGCTGGTGTGGCAGTGGCGATCTCATTAGGAGGTGCCGGTGCAACGATGTGGATGATCCTTGCGGGACTTCTTGGAATGTCTTCTAAATTTGTGGAATGTACTTTAGGTGTAAAATATAGATTCATTAATGCTGATGGTCGTGTGTTTGGTGGTCCAATGAATTACCTGAGATATGGTCTTGAAAAAAGGAACAAAAGAGGTCTTGGTAAATTTCTTGCCGCTTTTTTCGCGATACTTGCGATCGGTGCCTCTTTTGGTGGTGGAAACATGTTTCAGGCCAACCAGTCATTCTCTATTCTTGCTGGAGAATTTCCAATGCTGGAAGGAAATGGATTTATCTTTGGGATCGTAGTAGCAGTATTGGTAGGTATTGTAATTATTGGAGGTATTAGCAGTATTGCTAAGGTAACTGGTAAGATCGTGCCAATCATGGCAGGAGTATATGTATTGGGTGCTCTAGTCGTAATAGGTGTAAATATCGAAAATATAGGTCCTGCATTCACGGCGATCTGGGATGGAGCTTTTAATCCAAGTGCTCTTAAAGGTGGAGTTATTGGTGTTCTCATCGTAGGATTCCAGCGTGCAGCTTTCTCGAATGAGGCTGGTGTAGGTTCTGCAGCGATTGCGCATAGTGCAGCGAAAACGAATCACCCGCCTTCTGAAGGTTTTGTAGCTCTATTAGAGCCATTTATCGATACCGTAGTAGTTTGTACGTTAACGGCATTAGTGTTGATCTTTACAGGAATGCACGAAGTAGAAGGTGTTGGAGGAGTAGAATTAACATCTAGTGCTTTTGGAAGTGTGATCTCATGGTTCCCATATGTTCTGGCAACTGCAGTATTTTTATTCGCATTTTCAACGATGATCTCATGGTCTTATTATGGAATGAGAGCCTGGACTTACCTGTTTGGAAAAAGTAAAATAAACGAAATTATCTATAAAGTTTTATTCTTAATCTTTGTAGTAGTTGGAGCCTCAGTTAGTTTAGGAGCAGTGCTGGATTTCTCAGATATGATGATCCTGGCGATGTCCTTCCCTAATATTATAGGTCTCTATATTATGATTGGAGAAGTTAGTAAAGATCTTAAGGATTACTCAAGGAAGCTTAAGGCTGGAGAGTTATTCCATAAAACTGAAGAGCCAGCCGCATAGGCTCTCTCTAATATGAAATTTTTAAAATCCCATTTCGCGCTTTCAAGAAGTCAGCAGAATGGGATTTTTATTTTGGTGCTGGTCATTATCATCTTGCAGTTGATTCTCTTCGGAAGTGATTATGTATCTAAAGATAGCGAGCCTGTAAATGATGAAGAAATTATAAAATTCCAGAATCAGTTAGATTCTATCCGCAAGCTGAAGCCTATAGTGAGGGATACGATATATCCTTTCAATCCAAATTATTTATCAGATTTCAAAGGATATCAAATAGGAATGAGCGTAGAAGAGATCGATAAATTATTGAAGTACCGTGCTACCAATAAATGGATTAATTCTGCTGAAGAATTCCAGACAGTGACCGGAGTAAGTGATAGTTTGATGATGATCATAGAACCTTCTTTCCGATTTCCTGAGTGGGTTAAGAACTCAGGAAAGCTTCAGAAACCTATAACTGAAAAAGCTGTTGATATTTCGATTGCCGACCTTAATACTGTTTCAGCTGAAGACCTTCAGGTTGTAAATGGCATTGGTGAAAAACTTTCAGAAAGGATCGTGAAATATAGAAAAAGTATTGGAGGTTTTCTTTCCGAAGAACAATTGAAGGATGTGTATGGATTAAGTCCTGATGTGATCACCAGGATCATTGAAAAGTTCCAGGTTGTCAATAAACCACAGGTAATCCTCCAGAATATTAATTCTATCACAGAAGCCGAACTGGCAGAATTGCCTTATTTTAATCCTGCTCTGGCCAGGAAAATTATTAATTACAGAATCATGAATGAAGGGATTCGGTCTTTTGAAGAATTGACAAAAATCAGTGGGTTTCCTTCCGATAAAATCGATAGAATTAAATTATATTTGTCAGTACAGTGATTTTTGTTAAAAAATCGATCTGAAATTGTAAATATAATAATTGCTAATACGGCCTTTTTGCCGGAAAAAAATATAGAAATGAGTAGATATTTTACAGAGGAACATGAGCTTTTCAGGAAGAGTTTCCAGGAATTTCTTCAGAAGGAAGTAGTGCCTCACGTAGATAAATGGGAAGAAACCGGAACCATTGAAAGGTTTATCTGGAAGAAGTTTGGAGAAATGGGTTATTTCGGTCTTAATCAACCGGAAGAGTATGGAGGAATGGCCCTAGATCTGTTTTATACGATTATATTTCTTGAGGAACTTCAGAAAGTAAACTCAGGTGGTTTTGCAGCAGCGATGTGGGCGCATGCTTATCTTGCTATGACGCACTTAAAGGTTGAAGCCAGTCATGAGCTCAAAGAGAAATACCTTACACCTGCGATTGAAGGTGAAATGATTGGTTGTCTTGGGATATCAGAACCATTTGGAGGATCTGATGTTGCTGGTATGAAAACTACGGCTGTTAAGAAGGGTGATCATTATGTGATCAATGGTTCGAAAACTTTTATCACCAACGGAGTGTATGCAGATTTTTATGTGGTAGCTGCAAAAACAGATCCTGAAAAAGGAAATAAAGGAATGAGCATGTTCCTGTTGGATAAAGAGTTTGCAGGAATTTCAGCAAATAAACTAAATAAACTGGGCTGGAGAGCATCAGATACTGCAGAACTTGCATTTGATAATGTAAAAGTACCTGTTGAGAATTTACTTGGTGAAGAGGGAATGGGCTTTAATTATATCATGCAACATTTCGCTCTAGAGCGTTTGATCATGGGTGTAAACGCTCATGCACGCTCAGAATTTGCACTGGAATACACGATGGGTTATATGCAGGAGCGTGAAGCTTTTGGACGTTCCCTGGACAAATTTCAGGCATTGAGACATACTGTTGCCGAAATGGTAAGTGAAGTAGAGGTGATCAAAGAGTTTAACTATGCAACGACTCAACGTTTGAATGATGGGGAATATGTAGTAAAAGAGGCAAGCATGTCTAAACTACTAGCGACTAAAATTTCAGACGAGGTAATGTATAAATGTCTGCAAATGTTAGGTGGATACGGATATATGGAAGATTACCCAATGGCAAGAATGTTCCGTGATAGCAGGTTAGGACCAATTGGCGGTGGAACTTCTGAAATTCTGAAAGAGATTATCGCAAAAATGGTAATCGATAAGAAGGAATACAAGCCAGCAGCTAAGTAGCATTTTTGCGAAAATTCATTTTCGCGTAAAAATGGTAATTGATAAGAAAGAATACAAGCCTGCAGCTAAATAGTATTTTTGCGAAAATTCATTTTTCGTCCGAAAATGGTAATAGATAAGAAGGAGTACAAGCCAGCTGCTAAGTGGGCGAATAATTATTATAAGAAAATAGCCCTGGAATTTCCGGGGCTATTTTTTTAAACTCTTATAAAAGGTTCTCCTGATCTTTTCTCCGTTAATAAAAAATTCACTGGCTTCTTGATCAGTATAAAATTCAGAAGTGAGCGATTCATCGAGTGCGATTTCCTCTTCAGTAGCACCCTGATCGATTTTCTTCTGAACATTTTCCCGGATACTTTTTAGCATAGATAGATAATTTGAATAATCCTCATAGCTTGCGAGATCACCATGTCCCGGAATTATCTTTGTTTTTTCATTGATAATAGACAGGCCTTTTTCCGCAGCTTCAATATCACCATCTACACTACCGCCGCTACTCAAATCTATATAGGGAAACATTCCGTTGAAAAAAGTGTCACCAGTGTGTAGAACATTACTTTGTGGTAGGTATACAAGCGCATCACCATCTGTATGAGCGTTATGAACGTGCAATACCATCACATCATTTGCATTGATATGTAGATTTAACTGGTCATTAAAAGTAATAACCGGAATGCCAGCGGTACTGTCTGTTGCTTTCTCTTTCAAGCGTTCGCGCACATTTTGATGCGCCAGAATAAGCGCTCCCTGATCATCAAAGTTTTCGTTCCCACCAGTATGATCTCCATGATGATGTGTGTTCACCAGAAATCGAACGGGCTGTTCACTAATAGTAGCGATAGCTGCGATCAATTTATCTGATAGCGCCGCGAATTGATCATCTATCATGAACACTCCATCTGGCCCTGTAAGAATTCCAATATTCCCACCAGCACCCTGTAAGAGGTATACCTCTTTGGTAATCTGCTGCGTTTTAATTTCCACCTGTTCCATATTCTGGAATGCAAAACTGCTGCAACTGCAGGCAAAGGCAAATACTATTGATAGTGTAAGTTTTCTCATGGGAGCATACATTATTTAGGGAAGTTAGGTAAAATAGGCTTAGGTCATATTAATAAGGAAATAAATCGCTAAATCATTGGGAGATATAATAATTGAATTATCTTTGCAGCCGATTCCAAAAGAGAGGAGGTTATGACACTATGTTAATTATACCAGTTAAAGACGGAGAAAATATAGATAGAGCTCTTAAGCGTTTCAAGCGAAAGTTCGACAAGACCGGAACTATGCGCCAGCTAAGAAGCCGCCAGCATTTTACGAAGCCATCTGTAGAGCGTAGAGCTCAGATTCAAAAAGCGGAGTACATCCAGCATTTGAGAGACGCAGAAGATATCTAGAGATATCAACAGGCCTTTGTAAAGCTGAAAATTATAAGAACTGTTGCTAGTTTAAAGTTTACTAACTTTGACTATCAACAGTTTTTTTATGCCTTTGAAATCCTTTCTTGAGTATCTTCAGTTAGAAAAGAATTATGCCGAAACTACCATTAGGGCATATAAGGCAGATCTCACCCAATTTCAGAAATTTATTAATCAGGAATTTTCCGAAGAGAAGATTGAGAAAGTATCATACAACCAGATTCGAAACTGGATCGTGGAGCTTTCAGATTCTGGTATTTCGAACCAGAGCATCAATCGAAAAATGTCCTCTCTTAAAGCTTACTATAAATTTCTACTGAAAACTTCAGCGATAGAAAGTTCTCCACTTGCAAAACATCGATCCCTAAAAGCGGCAAAGAAAATTCAGGTTCCGTTCTCTGAAAAAGAGGTTTTGGCTGTACTGGATGATTTTCATGGTGATACTTTTGAAGAGCTGCGCGATAAATTGATGATAGAGCTATTTTATTCTACGGGAATAAGAAGGGCAGAATTAATCAATATAAAAGAGCAGGATCTTGATTTAGGTAGTAATATGCTAAAAGTCCTGGGGAAAAGAAATAAGGAGCGTTATATACCGTTATTGAAACAGGTGGTTAGCACGGCAGAAAGGTATGTGTCACTTAAGCGCTCTAATCCATTGCTGCGAGATTGTCCTTATTTGTTCGTTACGGCGAAGGGATACAAAAGCTACGAAAGCCTTGTTTATAGAATTATAAATAATTATTTTAGTAAGGTGTCTGGTAAGGTTAAGAAGAGTCCGCATATACTGCGTCACACTTTTGCCACGCATTTATTGAACCAGGGAGCAAATATGAATGCTGTAAAAGAATTGCTGGGACATTCAAGTCTGGCATCTACGCAAGTTTATACGCATAATAGTATTGCTGAATTGAGTAAAATTCATAAGAGTGCTCATCCCAGGAACAATAATAAGTAACCGCTCTTTTATTTGTTTAATTAAATTCAACCTGATTATGAAAATGAATCTGCAGTCTGTGAACTTTAATGCTGATCAAAAGCTAATTGACTTCACTCAGAAAAAACTAGATAAGCTTGACAATTATTTTGATAAAATTATCCATGCGGATGTATTCTTTAAAGTTGAAAATACCAGTGGCAAGGAAAATAAGATAACAGAGATCTTATTGAGTATTCCCGGGGGCGAGCTAATGGTTAAAAAGACCTGTAATAAATTCGAAGCTTGTGTGGATGAATGTGTTAGTTCATTACAAAGACAGCTCATCAAGAAAAAAGAAAAAATGAGTACCCATGTTTAGGAGATTTTTTTTCTAATAATGTTTTGATAAAGAAATAATTTATATACATTTGCAGTCCGTTAGAAATAGCGGACTTTTTTATGCGGAATTTTAAGCATAAAAGGCCGATGTAGCTCAGCTGGCTAGAGCAGCTGATTTGTAATCAGCAGGTCGTGGGTTCGAGTCCCTCCATCGGCTCTTAATGAAAAGCTTCCCTGAAAGGGGAAGCTTTTTTGTTTGAATATGGTAGGGATGAGAAGCCTCCCCTGAGCGTAGTCGAAAGAAGTCCCTTCATCGGCTCCTCATAATTAGCTTCTCCGAAAGGAGCAACTTGTTTGTTTGAAATTTGGCGTAACGCCAGTTCTGAGGAGGATTGGAAGCAAATCTCCTTCAACGTAAAAAAAGCCTCTTATTTGAGAGGCCTAATTTTGTATTCAGAATTTTATTCTTAGTGCAGGGCGTCAAGTTGCAACAACTTACTGGTGCGCTCCTGAACAGCTTTGAAGCCATCCTTGTCTTCACGAGCATCTCTATTCCAGAATGGAATCATTTTATCCAATTGTTTACGAAATTCTTTAGTTCTTACTTTTTCTGGAAATGCAATCTGCATAACTTCCAGCATAATATGAACAGCAGTAGAAGCACCCGGTGAAGCTCCAAGTAAAGCTGTTATTTTGCCATCTTTACTATGCACTACATCTGTTCCAAATTCCAGAACTCCTCCTTGCTCTTTATCTCGTTTAATGATCTGAACTCGCTGGCCGGCCACTTTTAATTCCCAATCCTCCGGTTTAGCATCTTTCAGAAAAACCTTTAATTCATCTACCCGGTCTTCGTGATTCATTCGCACCTGGTCGATAAGATAGGTGGTAAGCGGAAGATTGTGCCAGAAAACTCCCCACATAGATGGAATATTGTCAAAACGTAAGGATTTAGGCAAGTCAAGAATGGAACCTTCTTTAAGAAATTTGGTACTGAAACCTGCAAATGGTCCAAAAAGCAATTCTTTCTTACCATCAATGAATCTCGAATCCAGATGAGGTACAGACATTGGAGGTGCATCCACACCAGCCTTACTATAAACTTTAGCATCATGCTGCTTGATTATATCTCTATTTGTACACGAAAGCCACTGTCCGCTTACAGGAAAGCCACCATACCCATTTTTTTCTGGGATCTCGACTTTTTGTAATAAGGGCAAGGCGCCTCCTCCAGCACCTATAAAAATGTGTTCTGCGTCGTAGTATGATTTTTCACCTGTATTCAGATCTTTAACTATAGCCGACCAGTCTTCGGGTCCATCAGGGTCAATGTCAAGAACTTCCGTGTTTCTTATAACCGGAACTTTAAAATGATTTTCTAAAAGTTCAAAATATTGTTCAGTTAGAGAACCGAAGTTAACGCCAGTTCCCAATTCCATACGGGTTGCCGCCATTTTTTCACCAGGTTCACGATCTTTCATAATCAGCGGGAACCACTTTTTCATCGTTTCATGATCTTTGGTGAATTCCATTTCTTCAAACATGAATTCAGAACTCATACGCTCGAACCTCTTCTCAAGAAATTCGACATTATCTTCGCCTTGCACCCATGCGTGATGCGGAATACTATGAATAAAACTCTTGGGGTCTTTAATTAATTTCTGACTGGTTAAATGCGCCCAGAACTGTTTCGATTTTTCAAACTGCTGAAAGGTATCAATAGCTTTGGAAATATCTACAGAGCCATCTTCCTGCTCAGGAGTATAGTTCAGCTCACAGAATGCTGAATGTCCAGTACCTGCATTATTCCATGCCTTTGTACTTTCCTGTGCGATCTTATCCAATCGTTCAAAGATGATAATCTTAATTTCCGGATCTATTAATTTCAGCATAAGAGCAAGGCTTGCACTCATAATACCTCCACCGGCACAGATCAGGTCATATTCGGTATTCGTTTTATTCATATTTGTTTTTTTTACAAAATATGGAACACTGTTCTTCTTTTGACCCAAAGAAATATTAAGAAATAAAAAAAGGAGCCAAATGGCTCCTTTAAGTAGTTCTTTTTCTAAACTAGGAATTTTCCACTTCCTGCGCCTGCACTTTATCTTCCAGTTTTTCTTCTTTTCTACGTTCCTTCAGAAAGCTTTTCAATTCCTCACCATACTTGGACTTCTTGATCTTTGGTTCCAAAGAATTATAAATAGTATCCAGGTACTTGATGTTAGCATCAAAAACTTCAGATAGTGCAAGATAGGGTGCTATTTCATGTTGTTTGTTATTCAGTGCGAAATTTACAGTATAGAGATACTTTCTACGTAGTAATTTATCATACTTCTGGTCGATCTCCATGAGTTTCTCCTCATCCTGATCTTTTTCTGCTTCAAAACTTGCTTTGATCAAATCCAGGTTTTGATCATTAAACCTGCTTATCATTTTCCGGTATTCAATTAACTTCTCCTGGTTCACAGACCCAATTACTTCTGCACTGGTTTCAAACTTATCCAGTTTTGTGTTGATAGTGATCTGCCCTTGATCTGCGAAGAAATCTATACGATCATCGTATTGGTTGTTGTCAACCTTTTCAAGATACAGGTACATGATCTGTGGACTCTCCAGATAGGTTTCCATAGAAAATTTTGGATCTCCGGTTACCTGAACTGAGTCTACATTTACCAATGCAGTGTCTTCAATTTTTTGAAGATACAAAGTTCCTTTTTTCAGACCTTTGATCTCTCCGTTTACAATCAGGTTGCTTTCTTTTTCGGAACAGGCACTAATGCTGATCAGAATAACTAAAAGAAGAGCTAATTTTTTCATTGTGGGATGCAGTTTTAAAGTGCGCAAATATCTTATATTTTTCTGTTTATTACTAACTGGTAGCCGCTAATTGCATTAAAATTGTACACAAAATAGCGCCATAAGTACCCACCACATAACCAAAGACTGCCAGCAGTACACCTACCGTAGCAAGCGATGGGTGAAAGGCTGCTGCAACTACCGGAGCTGAGGCTGCCCCACCTACGTTGGCCTGGCTTCCTACCGCAAGGAAAAAGTACGGCGCCTTTATAAGTTTCGCAGTTATAACCAGTACGATCACATGAATTAGAATCCATACGAGACCTATCGCCAGAAGTCCCGGATTATCAAATACCGATGTCAGGTCCATTTTCATACCGATGGTAGCAACAAGGATATAGATAAATATGCTTCCAATTTTACTGGCACCAGCACCTTCGTATTTTTTAAATTTGGTAAACGAGAACATGATACCCAGGGCAGTAGCGATCGTGATCATCCAGAAGAACTGGGAAGAAAAGGAGGAAAGTGCACTTTTACCATCATTGAAAATATCAAAATTCGCGGTTAGGTATGTAGAAATTCCATCTGCTCCCCAATGTGCTATACCAACTGCACCAAATGCCAACGCCAGCATGATCATAAAATCCGGTAGCATTGGAATCCTGTTAACGCTTTCAGCGTAAGTGCTAACTTTAACTTTCAGTTCTTCAATGGCTGAATTGTCTGCCTGTAGCCATCGATCAATTGCTTCATTTTTCCCGATTCCCATCAAAACAACAGCCATCCAGAGGTTGGCAACGATAATGTCGACAAGAACCATCCCTCCATAAAGATCCTGATTGTATTCGTAGATCTCGAGCATTGCGGCCTGGTTCGCACCACCACCAATCCAACTACCTGCAATTGTAGAGAGGCCACGCCAAACTGCATCTGGACCAACACCGCCTACCGTTTCCGGAGAAAATACAGAGATGAGTAAAATCGCTAGCGGTCCCCCAAGAACGATACCAAGGGTTCCGGCAAAGAACATAATAAGAGCTTTGGGACCCAGGTTAAATATTGCCTTCAGGTCTATACTTAAAGTCATTAAGACCAGAGCAGCAGGTAAAAGGTATCGACTGGCTACAAAATAAAGTTGTGAAATGTCATCATCTATGAGTCCAACCGAATTAAATATCGCCGGGATGAGGTAGCACATAAGTAGTGCGGGAACGACTTTATAAAATTTACTCCAGAATCCTTCTTTTTGAGAAGAGGTGTAAAACACAAAACCCAGAGCGATCATTAATAGTCCGAAGACGATCGCATCATTGGTGAATAAGGCAGTTGTTTCCATAGAATTTTTAAAAGTTGAGCGGCAAAATACAATTTTTAAAATTTATGCCGGTCTCCTTTTCAGTTATTGCAACAGGATCTCGCGAATACTTTTCGCTACTCCATCTTCCTTTCCGGAAGCGGTAACCATGTGCGCTATTTCAAGCACTTCAGGCTTGGCATTCCCTACGGCGATTCCTAAACCAACACCCTGCAGCATTTCCTTATCATTATAGTTATCTCCAAAAGCCATGCTTTGTGAGAGAGGTAGGCGAAAATGCTCATTTAGTAAATGCTCTACGGCAGTAAGCTTTGATATTTTTCGGGGTGCGATCTCAAGGTAACTTGGTTTGCTTCGGTATACGTGCAGATCTTTACCATGATTTTCGATAAGGAAATCCCTGATGCTATCGATGTTTTCCTCTTCACCCATCGCCATAATCTTATGTGCGCCTTTCCCAGCAGCTTTCCAGGTTTCTAAAACTTCAGCATTACTACTCAGTGCCGGTTGCACCTTAGTATTGTTAATTTCTCTACGCGTCCAGAAATCTTCTCTGGGAACATACCATTCGTCAGCATGAAAGAGACTTAGATGTACATCATCTGCAATATTAAATTGGTGCAAGCTTTCCAGCGTACTAATGGGAATTTCCGTAGAACTTACAGCTTTTCCATCTACGAGTATGAGTCCGCCATTGTAGGAGATAATTGGATGATGTTCTATCCCAAGCTTTTGCTGAAGATGACGCATGGCTGCCGGCATTCTGGAACTAATTAAAATGAAAGGAATATTTTTTTCTTCCAGAGATTGAATGGTTTGTATGGTAAGTTGTGAGAGGTCACGGTCAGCATTTAATAGCGTGCCGTCAATATCTGAAAATACTATTTTGAACATTATTCCTGGTCGTTTTTTGGTTTTGGGTGTCGCTTTGAGTCTTTCAGGGCTTTATTAAGCATCCACTCGATCTGTCCATTGGTACTTCTAAATTCATCAGCTGCCCATTTTTCGATCGCTTTTAGCATATCTTCATCTACCCGAAGTGCGAATGCCTTTTTCTTACCCATAATTTAGTCAAGTTCCTTTACAAATTCAGTTAAAATTGAAATTAGCTCGGGGTGCAAAGGTAAGTTTGGTTCATTATATGATTTTGAATTTACCAGTCGATCTTTTGCTTCAATTTTTCTAAATATGTGATTCATTTGATCCAGAATTACTAATTCTGAATTCTCATTCGCCTCAGCCAGCTTTTGAGCCTGCTCTTCACTCACCTGAATATCTGAGGTACCATTTACTACAAGAACGGGGATCTTAAGTTTACTGATTTCTTCTGAAGGGTTATATTTCATCCAGCTTGCCATGAATGGTTGAACTGAAGGTCTAAACACTGCTTCCAGCATAGGACTATAGTTAGAAGTTTCTCCATTTTCCGCCATTTCATCAAAAGCGGTACGTGCACTTACTCCTAATTCAGGAGCCATGTTCGTGACCTGCTCCGTAATGATCTCGTCAATAGGATCTGCAGCGCCGGCTAATGAAATAAAGGCATCAACGTATTCCTGAGCGACCAGTATCCCAATAAGACTACCTTCGCTGTGTCCCGCTATGATGATGTTGCTGAATTTTTCTTCTTTTCTGAAATGCATTACTACATTTTTCGCATCCTCTACAAAATCCTCAAAGATCATATCTTTCTCACTTAACTGAAGTTCTTGTGCTTTAAAGATTCGTTTGTCATATCTAAAAGAAGCAATACCATTGCCTGCCAGTTCCCGGGCTATTTTCTTTATTCCGTCATTCTGTAACATAGGCTGATTACCATTTCTATCTGTAGGGCCAGACCCCTGGATGAAAATGATGAGGTATTTATTATTTTCCTCGGTCGGTTTGGTTAATGTACCATCTGTAAATTTATCTATACTTAATTTAATTTCTGTAAATGTTGTATCCTGCGCTACTGTGGTAAGCGAAGAAATGATCATCAAAACAAAACAAATTAATTTCTTCATTTTTTATAATTTTTAAAATTCTTGTTGATCGCTCTTTTTGCCAGATCAGGTTTATCTGTACCAATTAAAAAGCGTTCATATTTTTTGTAATGATCTGTATGCCT
>NZ_CAJWRQ010000046.1 GCF_913046405.1 uncultured Christiangramia sp. | reverse complement strand
TATGGTTTTGAATGGCAATTAAATGACTCTTTCTTTCAGTGATATCTTGCAGTGAGCCGATGATCTTTATTGGTCTCTGTTCAGCATCGAACATCAAATGACTTCGATCCAAGACATATTTATAAGAACCATCCGCGCATCGAAATCTATATTCAATGGTTAGATTCTGAATATTCTTTTCAATAAGATCTTGTGCAGAGTTTCTTACCTCCTTATAATCTTCAGGATGAATTTTATCATTCCACCATTCCGAAGTAAAGCTTCCATTTTCAGAAGTCCAACCGAAAACCGATTCCAAGGTGTCACTGGCTGTCATAATTCCAGAAGCAATATGATAATCGGTAATTATATCACTAGTAGCTTTTGCCACTATATCATAACGCTTAAGACTTTCGATAAGCTGGCGTTCCTGAATTATAAATTCTGTAATGTCTCTAGAATTAAGCACAATACCACCTACCGTATCATCATCGGAAAGATTTGTGGCGATAGTTGCAATCCAGTGAATAGTATCACTTTGATCCTTCACCCTGTAACTAGGTAGTTGAAATCTCTGTCCTTCTTTGAGTTCTTTTAGGATCTCAGCAATTATAGGCCAATCATCATTACAGACCCTATCTGCAAAATGAGTATGAGATAATTGATCTATAGAAAAACCATAGAGCTGCTCTGTACCCGGGCTATTATAAATAAACTTTAGATCGTGATCTAGAATCGCAATATGATCTGAACCTTCCTGAACCAGTGCTTTAAATCGCTTCTCACTATTTCTAAGTAAGGCTTCATGATTTTTAATCGCCGTAACATTGGTTCCGTAGATATAAACAATATTTTCGTTTTCGAAGAACCTTGAAAAACGCCAGGATATCCAGATATAATCTCCATTTTTTTGCCTGCAACGAATTTCAAAATCCTCCGCTCCTATAGAAATTTGTTTGATAGCTTTAAAAGTTTTATCCAGATCATCAGGATGTATAAAAGTTGAGAATGGTTGTGATAAAATTTCAGTCGTGCTATAGTTGAAAGTCTTCACAAAAGCCGGATTCGTCATTTTGATATATCCATCCAGCCCGATCACCGCTATAAGATTAGGGGAATACTGAAAGAAATCTGATAATTGATTCTGACTCAGTTTTCTTTCCATAGCTGAGGCTATCTGAATGCTAACATCTGAATATATAGCTTGTTCTATTTTTTTTCGGTGAACTTTAGAACCAAAACAAAAAATACTGATCAAGCGTCCTTGTAATAGTATAGGTATTCCAACGGCAGTTTGTATTGATTCAGTTTCATTCAGCATCATATTTTTGAGCAGACCTGTATTATCTGCTTTATGAATAATTTCGATATTCATAGAGGACCATACTTTTCCTGGAAGACCATCGTCCTTTTTATAACGAACGCTCTCAGAATCTCCTTCCCTGAGATCCAGATTTTTGGGCCAGTAAGCTGTTCGAATCAATTCTATATTGTTTGCACTTAGCTTATAAGCTTCTGCATAGTCAAAGCCTAATTCATGACTAAATATCTCAAGGGTCTTGATCGTTGCATCCTGAAATGTTCTTTTATCCCCAAAAGCCTTCAAGGTTTTCAGAATTAGATCCTTTCTTTTATTCTGAAGAAAGGCATAGGTGTTGTTTCTTGCGATCCCTACTAAACCAATGACATTATCTTCAGCATCTTTCAATGGAACTTTTGTTAATAGCACCATTTCCTGACTTCCATCACCCTTTTCAACAATATCCTGGCGATTGTAAACTGCTTTACCGGAATTCATCACTAAATCATTATCGGCAATAACTTGTTTAGCTTTGGTTTCCTCAAAATAGTCAAGCGGAGTAATATTCGAATTGGTTTTCAAATCATCCAGACCTAATATATTATTCGCAAACTTTTTATTGGTAAGGATAGATCGATTATTTCGATCCTTTACAAAAAAAGATAATCTGGAATATTATCGATGATAGCACGCAGCATTTGCTTATCTGCGCGTCGTTTACGGTCAATTTCAAGCTTTTCTGTAATATCTTTAGCAATTCCATATACTCCGATAATTTCCTGCTGGTATACGATTGAAAAGTTTTTAATCTCCAAATATTTGAAGGTGCCTTTTGCAGTTATAAAACTACAGTGGTAATCTATCGATTCACCCTTCAAAGCCCTTCCAAAATACTTTAAAACCTGGGCCTTCTTTTTTTCGGGGATGAAGGGTAAAAAATGCATTTGCAATAATTCTTCTTCAGTGGTCTCGGCAATTCTAGCAGATTGTGCGTTTACGTTAATAAATTTCCCTTCCTGATCGAATAGAAAAACAGCATCTGGATTGTGATAAAACAGATTTGAATAGAATTGAGTTTTGTAATTTAATTCCTTCAGTAACAGGTTCTCTTCATTAACTGATGTTATTTGAGTTTTTTCGATGGATAAGGATATGCTTTCGATCTTATGATTTTCAGAAATAATTGGAGCAATATAGAAACTGAAAACTGGTGCATCCAGGTTCTTCTGGTACGTATGCGTTTGAAAGCGACCTTTTTTGCAAAAGGTCATTTTTTCATTGATCTGTGCGGCAAGTTCGGAAGGAAAAAGAGCGAATAACGTGCTTCGCAGACTAATTTCCGAAGAAAAGTTTTCCTCAAAAAATTGTGCTGCAGAATTATCAAACGCAATGATACCCTTAGCATAACTTAAGGTAATCACTGTTTCTGTAATAGAATTTATAGAAACGTAATTCAAGATACTATAGTAGGGTTGGGTTTAGGAAAATACAAAAAAAATTAAGCTTGACCTAGAATAACGATCTGGAGAATTTGAGACCCGTACCAAAATTAGATTGATCTACGTTTTTAATGTCTGAAGTGATAAATGCAGACAGGTTGTAATCGCCCTTCATTAACTCAACTTCCAGGTAAGAAGAGATTACTTCTTTTGTAACAGGAAAGAACGAATCTTTGACACCATAATTCTTTCTATAAGAAAGCAAGGCCCTATAGGGTAATTTGAAGGCCTCTCCAGTGATACCAATATGATGAGCCGTTATTATATTGACTCCAATTCTATAACGCTCATCTGTAGTTAAGATAAATGGATTACCAATGATGAGATTTTGATACGTCCATCCAGATCTGTATAGGTTATTATTAAAATAATTATCTGCACCATCTTCTAATGAACTCTTCCTACTCCTGCTTTGATTTTTTGTAAAGTGGAATTCATACATAAAAGCCTTTATCCAATCCTTACCCCAGAAAGTATCTCTATTGTCTTCCACGTAGATTCCATAACGCCCATCAGGAAAATTACCCAGTTTTAAACCAGATCCGTCTTCAAAAATATGGTTGTAAAAGAATTCCACGTCCAGATCATTAATCCTTGACTTGATCTTAAGTTCATAACTTCCAATCTGATTGCCGAGGGCGTTTACTTCCTGGCCGCCCACGTCATCTATTCCAGCTCTACCTGTAATAACGCGTCCATAGTCTTCCAGGGTCTGTGGTAGTCTTCCAAATTCCTCAGATGTTCCTGCCCATTGCACGAATTGTTGCAACCCGAGACTCACTTCGAAATCTTTCTGACTTCTATACACTAAATGTCCACTTTTATGATGTAATCTAGGGCTATCTATATATCTATCATCATCTAGAAGATATTCGCCAAAAGAAAATTTAAATCCCAGTCCGTAATCTTTAAAGTTGAAGAAGATTGGTTCAACCGTTTCAATAGATACGCCAGGAAAAGGTGATGCATTCAGCGACCATAGTATGCTTTCATTGCTAACACTTAAACCCTGGTAAAGATCGGTTCGCTGTCTTTTACCAATATCCACCCTTATCTTAGGAGAAACGTAACTAAAATAAGCTTCGTCAATTTTAAGGCCATCATCATAGCCATCCTTATATAGAAATCCACCTCCAAATTGAAAGGACCTGGTATTATCTATTTGAAAAATAGCCGTACCAGATAATAGTCCGCTATAAAAAGTTTTCTCATCCACCCTACTTCGGCGATTGGTGTGCATCCAAAATGGAGATTCTGATCCACTATAAAGTCCTGCAGTACCTTTAACATCGAGATTAAAATAATCCTGACCAGATGAACTTAGACCAAGGATTAAAAATATGTATAGAATAAAAGGATGCCTCATAGATCTACTTGGGTTGCAAATATTACTAATTAGAATTTAAAATCTGTAATTTTGAACGGTAAAATAGATTATATGTTATCGATATTTAGTAGAAGTAAATATTTGGTTGACCTTATAGAAGGGATGCCAGATTTTCACAATCATACCTTGCCTGGTATAGATGATGGTTCTGATAGCATTGATACATCACGGGAATTATTTAAGGGGTTTTCGGGGTTAGGGATCAATCATATTGTGGCTACTCCGCATATAATAGGTGAACTTTATCCTAATACACCCAAAATTATCGAAGAAGCTTATAAGATGCTACTGCATGAAAATGCTGGTCCCAAAAAGTTAAGCTATGCTGCTGAATATATGATGGATCAGCATTTTCTCGAAATTTTAGAAAATGATGATCTGCTTGCAGTAACAGATAATAAAGTACTTGTTGAGATGTCTTATTTTCAAGCTCCAATCAATTTAACCCAGATTCTTTTTAAACTTCAGAACAATTCTAAGGTTCCAATCTTAGCGCACCCTGAAAGATATACTTATATGCATTCGAAAGATCTGAGCAAATTTTATGATCTAAGAACCAGAGGTTGTCTTATGCAAGTCAATATGTTATCCCTGTCCAATCATTATGGAAAGAGCATACAGAAAATGGCTTATCAATTAATTGAGACAGGTTTAATAGACTATCTCTGTAGTGATGTACACAAAATTAGTCATCTGGAAAAAATCAAGGAGATTAAAATCCCGACTAAATATGTGCAGAATATAACTACTATAACTGCTAATAATCGCGAGTTGCTACAACAACATTTTAATTAGAATTAGAAATGCGTTTTTTAATACGCTGCCATCTAGATACGTTATCTTCACCATAACCATATCCATAACCATAAGAGTATCCATACTGGGCACCATAGCTAAACTTTGAATAATCGATATCATTAAGTATAACTGCGAGCCCTTTCAGCTTACCTTGTTTTCTTAATTCTTTTGGAAAATCCAATAGAGCTTTTTCAGTATAATCTGCTCTGGTAACATAAAGTGTATAGTCTGCTAATTGACTTATCAAAAGAGTATCAGTAACAATCATGGTAGGAGCTGTATCGACAATGATGTAGTCATAATTAGCTCTCGATTTTTCTATCAAGCTTTCCATACGATCGTTCATTAGTAATTCTGCAGGATTTGGAGGTATTGGGCCAGATAAAACTACATCAACTTCTATATTATGATCATTCGTTTTAGAAATGATATCCGCTACCTGTACATCATAATCATATAAATAATCAGATAAACCTTTCTCTTTAGCACCTACAGTATCACTAGTATACCTATGCAATTTCGGGTTTCTTATATCAGCTCCAATTAATAAAACTTTTTTGTTAGAACTTGCCAAGGTCCTGGAAACATTGTAAGAAACAAAGGTTTTACCCTCCCCCTTGATTGTAGAAGTTACAAAAATGACGTCTCCTCTGGTTTTATCTTTATTTTGTACAAGATAGGCTAAATTGGTTCTTAGTATTCTAAATGATTCTGCCAATGGAGATCTATCATTAACTTGAATTACATCAGTTTCTTCAGGTTTAATTCTAGGTAATTCTGCTAAAAATGGTACATCTTTTAGTAAAGGCGATAAATCACCCTTATGATGAACTTTAGTATCTAAGAAATTCTTGGCGAATATAATTAAAATCGGGATAATTAAACCTATCAACAATCCTCCTACAAGAATAATCCAGGGTTCAGGATCTACAGGAGAATTATAAGTAAAAGGTGTATCTATCACACGGGCAACTGCCGCAGTTGCCGCTGATGAAATTGCAGCTTCTTCACGTCTTTGCAGTAAGAAAAGATACAATTGTTCTTTTATTTGCTGTTGACGCTCTATATTGCGCATTCCCTTTTCTAAGCCAGGAAAAGCACTAAACTGACCTTGGGCAACATTTTCTCTTTTACTCAGTTCCCTCAATTGAATGTTCAGGGAACTTCTAGTACTTTGAATATTTTCGAAGAGATTATTTCGCAAACCGCTCAGCTGCTCGCTTAATGTTTTGACAACAGGGTTCTTCTCGGTACCACCCTCTAGATAAACGTTGCGCTCTACGACTAATGAATTGTAAGAATTCACAAGTCCTGAGATTCCACCCTCACTAATCCCTACATCTGGTAACAATTCGTATTCGCCCTGACTTCTAAGAAGTTCTTCAACCGACTGTAAGAGTTCAAGCTGTGTTTCGAGGTTAAATATTTCCTGTTCAGCAGCAGAAAACTTCGATTGAAATTCAGAAGCACCGCTTCCAATATCCATGATTCGATTATCCCTCTTAAAATCAGCAATATTGACCTCTACAGAATCTAACTCTGTAGTAATCATTTCTAACCTATCCTGGATAAATTTGGTTGTATTTTCTGCAACTTCCTGATTATTCATAACCCCCTCTTCATTGAAACGCTCCATTAGCTTACTAAGGAAATCCTGAGATTTTTCCGGAGTATTCTGAACAATGCTTAAAGATAAAATATCCTTGGCCTGCCCCTTTTGAGTAATCTGTAACCTGGATATATATTCAGCCGCAACGTCCCTCACAGGTTCCAGCACAATATTTACTGAACTCGTCTTTCCGAAACTTCCTTGCTCCTTACCTGACTTAGGTAAAATGACGAACTGGAGACCCTCCAGCTCGATTACTTCGCCAATTTTATGATCAGCATTGTACTCCAGGCTTTCATCTTCAAGTCTGAAAGATGTTTCAGAAGTTGGTGTAACCACAAAATCTCTCGAATTCGTATTCACTATACTATCATTCGTGATAAATTCGATCAAGACAGGACTGGACTGATAAGCTTCCACTGTTATTACATTACCTTCAATGAAATAGCTTATATTAAGGTTGAGCTCGTCAACTACGCTTTCAACAAGCTTTTTAGATTTTAATTTTTCAATATGATTCTGTATACCATCATCTTCTAAAGAGAAAATAGCTCCGCCACCTGAAGGGGTAGCATTCATAGCATTCTGTTTTTCGTCATCGACAATGATCATTGTCGCTTCAGTTCTATATTGAGGTATAGTATATCTATTATACAAGTAAGCTAATACTCCTCCAATTATAAAACCAAGTAGAATCCATTTCCAATAAACAAGATATTTAAATAGTTCTGCCTTTAGATCGAAGTTTGATTCTTCCTTTTCTTCAGTGAAATCGTTCAATTCCTCCATTTATCGTGCGAAAATTAAAATTAAACCTAAAACTGAACTAATAAGACCTAGAATAGCTCCTGGACTACCGAAGAAACCGGCCGATTTCATTCTGGCATAAGTAGGTTCTACATAGACAATATCATTCTGTTTTAAATAAAAATAAGGGCTATTGAAAAGATCTGTTTCAGTCATATTGATAATTCCTACAGACTTAACTCCATCGACTTCTCTGATAACCCTAATATTTTCTCGTTTACCAGTGTACCTAACATCTCCACTCATTGCCAGTAACTCAGGCAAGGTAATTCTACCATCAGTAATTTGCACTCTTCCAGGAGAACCAACTTCTCCCAAAACCGTGATACTAAAATTTACTATTCTAACATCAACTACAGGATCCCTTACATAATCAGCTATCTGATTCTCAAGTGTTTCCTGAACTTCAGTTCTGGTCAAGCCCTTTACATCTATAGTACCTAGTACAGGAAAATTAATCGTCCCCTCCGGGCTAACTAAATAACCAGTTAAGGATAGATTCTGACCTCCACCTCCTCCGGATGATTGTCCTCCTCCCTGTTGGTTCATCTGGAAGGGAGCTACAATCTCAGGGTTAATTGAAGATGAGGATACATTGATACGCAGCACATCGTTTTTCTCAATTTTCGGTTCGTAATCTAACAAATTTACCTGCCCTTCCAACTCTTGAATATCATTGAAATAAACCACCTGATCTTTAGTAGCACAGCTGTAGAAGCAGCTAGCAATAAGTGCTGCAATTAACAATTTCTTCATCAATTAATTTATGATTTTTTGGTTTCCTTTAAGTTGTCGAGTTTTTCATAAGAAGAATTATTACTCTTAAATTCCGGTATCAACTCTTTAAGTTTAGCTACTACCTTATCATTTTTCAACTTGGTAGCAGATTTTATTATCTTGAGAATATTCTCATTTATTCCTTCATAATTTCTCACAACCTCCTGGCCAATCATTATCTTTTTGTGATGCGTGGGAAGCGTTTTGCATTCATCGTTCAACAATTCTTCGTATAATTTCTCACCTGGTCTTAATCCTGTAATTCGAATTTTGATATGTTTATTAGGTTGATAACCTGCTAGCTTGATCATTTTGATGGCAAGGTCCATAATTTTTACCGGTTCTCCCATATCAAAAACAAATATTTCACCCCCCTTACCCATTGCGCCAGCCTCAAGCACTAATTGACAGGCTTCCGGGATCGTCATAAAATACCTGATGATATCTGGATGAGTAATAGTTACTGGTCCACCTTTTTCTATCTGTTTCTTAAATAGCGGTACAACCGAACCATTAGAGCCTAAAACGTTTCCAAAACGAGTAGTTATAAATTTCGTAGATCCTATACCTGTTTGAATCTGGTTATGAAATAATGATTGAACATACATTTCAGCCGCTCTCTTAGAGGCACCCATAACATTGCTTGGATTAACCGCTTTATCTGTTGAAACCATAACGAAGTGTCTCACATTATACTTTACTGCAAGATCTGCCAGGTTCTTAGTACCATGAATATTAACGAAAACCGCCTCATGCGGGTTACTTTCCATTAATGGAACATGCTTATAAGCTGCTGCATGATAAACCACATCAATGCTCTGATTCTGGAACATAAGCTCCAGTCTCTTCTGGTTCCCTACATCACAGACAATTACTTTGAAATTCAATTCTGGAAACTTGGATTCTACTTCTAATTGTAAATTATGTAAAGGTGTTTCAGCCTGATCTAATATTATCAAACGTTTTGGGTCATATTTAGCAACCTGTCTCACGATCTCGCTACCAATGGAACCTGCTGCTCCAGTAACCAAAATCGTTCGATCCGTTAATTGCTCGATTTTATTCTGAGTTTCAAGATTAATAGGTTCTCTATCCAAAAGATCTTCAATCTGTAAAGTTTTCACCTTATTAGCAATCGGTTCGCCACCCCAGGTGGATACTAAGGGAGCATTATAAATTGCAATATCGTGTTCCAAACATTCCTCCACCAATTTGAATTTTTCTTCCGAAGAAAGAGTGTGTTCAGAAAATATGATTGCTTCAGCTCCAAGAGAATTTAGTTCTTCATGAATTTTTTTGGTATGCTTTAAAACCGGTTTATCCAGTACACGGAGTCTTTTGTGTGAATCCTGTGTTAAAAACCCCACAATTCGGAATCGACGGGGGTGTTCAATTTCAAGCGCACCTGCTATAGAGATCGCATTTTCATCAACCCCTAAGATAACAGCATTAATGAGAGACTCATTTTTCTGAAGAATTTTAAAATATTCATAGAATTGCTTGACACTAAGTCTGAAAAGGAATAATAGCGAAAATGATATCCATAAATTGATCAGTAGTCCACCAATTAAAAAGATTTTCTGACCTATTAAAAAGTAAGATGCATAATTAATCACAACCAAACCGATGAAAGCACTACAAGTAGAAAGTAGCAATTTCAAAGCATCCACATTTGAAGAATATCGTATAATTCCAGCATAAGTTTTAAAAACAAAAAAGAAACCGACGTTCATGGTGATTACCAGAAGTGCTTTCTCATAAAAATTTAATAATGTATACTGGAAAGGAGATAGATCTAAAAGTATAAATATGGTTAGAATCGTTGAGATAGTAACCAGACCTATATCGATCATCAAAATTGCCCACCTGGGAAGATATCTGAGATTTCGGATATCCAAGGAATTATCAGGACCTGATATTATGTTAGAAAGGGCTTTTCTTATGCTCCCCATAGTCTATTGGTCTTTTTTCAAATGACTTTTAATTGCATTACTGATTCTGGACCTATCATTATCCGACAGATTGCTACCACTTGGCAAACAGAGTCCATTGTCGAACATGGTTTCAGCAACTCCCGTGCCGTAAAACGGACTATCCTCAAAAACAGGTTGCATATGCATAGGCTTCCAAAGCGGTCGACATTCAATATTTAAAGCAGCTAGTGATTCTCTTAAGTCTTCTCTAGAGAACCCAGTAATCTCATTATCAATAGTTAAAACGCTTAACCAATGATTACTGAAATAATCTGTAGATGGTTCAGAAAACAACCTGACACCTTCAACATCCCGGAATAAATTTACATAAAATTCAAACATTTCACGTCTTGCACTTACTCTTTCATCCAAAACCTCCATTTGTCCACGACCAATTCCTGCGGAAATATTACTCAATCTATAATTGTAACCAATTTCGCTATGCTGGTAATGCGGAGCGTCATCCCTCGCCTGAGTTGCGAGAAAAACGGCTTTTTGCTTCATTTTCTCAGTCTTAGTAACCAAGGCGCCACCACCAGACGTTGTGATGATCTTATTACCGTTAAATGACAAAATAGCCAATTCGCCGAAGGTGCCACAATTCTCACCACGGTATGTACTCCCAAGAGCTTCTGCCGCATCTTCAATAACTGGAATGTTATATTTATCTGCAATGGTATTAATTCGATCCACCTGGTATGGCATTCCATATAAGTGAACAGCAATAATTGCTTTCGGCTTTTTGGCTTTTTTTATTCTATCCTCTATAGCAATCTCTAACTGATCAGGACAGATATTCAAAGTTTTGGATTCACTATCAATAAATATTGGAGTGGCACCCAGATACTTTATTGGGTTGGCTGAAGCCGCGAAGGTCATGCTTTGACATATCACTTCATCTCCATTCGAAACACCAAGCATAATTAAGGCCAGGTGCAATGCAGCCGTACCAGAACTTAATGCAGCAACTTCAACATTTCCACCAAGATATTTTTTAATATCACTTTCGAATCCAGTAACATTAGGACCCAATGGTGCTATCCAGTTCTCATCGAATGCATCGTGAATATATTTTAACTCATTACCACCCATATGCGGAGAGGATAACCAGATCTTATCATTTGCCATATTAATTCTTATTGTATTTAATTATTCGGCCTGGACTCCCAACAACCACGGCATAATCTGGAACATCCTTCAAAATAACCGCGCCAGCACCGATTGTAACCCATTTTCCGATTCTTACCCCTGGAATAATTGAAGCTCCAGCTCCAATATGAGAACCTTCTCCAATATTCACCGCTCCAGTCACAATTGCACCTGGAGAAATATGTGCAAATTTAGCGATGCTTACATCATGTTCAATGATAGCATTCGAATTAATAATGCTGTTTTCGCCTATTTTTGCCGAGTGATTTATAATAGCTCCAGCCATAACAACAGCCCCTTTAGACACAGTCGCGGCTTTTGAAACAGTTGCAGTTTTGTGAATCAATGCGTGATGCAGCTTTATATTATATTTTGAACAAATATTTTTCCGAATCTTATTATCTCCAATAGCAACAATTGTATTGTGCGTCTGAAGGATGTTTCTATCAACTGCATGATCGATTTGAAAACCAGCTAAATCAAATATTTCAGAATTATCATCTAATATATAATCTACGGTATCACCAGTTCCTGAATTGATAATATCAAGAATTACTTTTGCATGTCCGCTTGCCCCAAATAAAATCATTAATTGTTACCGTTAAAAGGTTCTGTGGTAGCCATGTTATCCGCATTTATTCCTTCAGAAATTACAACTTTTTTGATAGTTTTGAATAATATCTGAAGATCCAGAAAAAATGATTGCTTCTCTACGTACCACACATCATATTCGAATTTTTTGAGCCAGCTTATTGCATTCCTCCCGTTTACCTGCGCCCAACCTGTAATTCCCGGTTTAACTTCATGCCGTTTCAGTTGTTCAGTATTATATAGCTCTAGATACTGAGGAAGTAATGGTCTTGGACCAACAATACTCATGTCACCTTTCAGAACATTGAACAATTGTGGTATTTCATCAATTGAAGTCTTTCGAACAAAACTACCAATTTTGGTTAATCGTTCAGAATCCGGTAACAAGTTGCCCGTTGGATCCTTTTCATCAGTCATGGTTTTATACTTCACTATTCTGAAAATATCCCCATTTCTACCAGGTCTTGCCTGATAAAAAAATGGCTTGCCGTTGTTTGCCCGATATAATAATATAGTGACGACAATTAAAACCGGACTTAAAAGTACCAGCGCTATAACGGCAGCTAAAAAATCAAAGATTGGTTTAATTAAATTTCTGTACATTCAGTCAATTAAAAATTACTTCAGCCGGGGCGCGAATTTAATCATGTTTGAGAGAGCTTTCTAACTCTTTGTATTCTTTTAACAGAATTTGCCAAAAGTACTCTCTCTCATATTTTTTTTGAATTACTTGCCGAGCATTTAATGTTAGCTGACTTCTTAAATCTATATCCTCGACTAATTTTTTCATAGCAACCTTCAGCGCTTCTTCCGACTTTACCGGTATGATAATTCCGTTCTCACCATTCTGGATGATTTCATTACAACCATTAATATCGGAAACGATTGCTGGTAATGACATGGCTCCCGCCTGTAAAACTACATTTGGAAAACCTTCTCGATACGATGGAAAAGTTAGAATATTTGCAATTGCAAAATATGGTCGAACATCCAGCTCGTAACCAGTAGTTATGATTTTCGGATTTTTTTCAATTTCCTGAATTATTTCTTCGGAAATTGGGTCCAGCTCCTGCTCATAGGGGCCAATTAGCAGCAAACTACATTTCGGTGAACTAACTCTAAGTTCATTGAAAGCACGCACAAGTTCCTCAATACCCTTCTCTTTCACCAATCTGCCTACAAAGACAAAAACAATATCTTCCTGTGGAATACCAAATTTTGACCTTAAATCTGATTTGAAGTCTTCTGTAAATCGTTGAGGATCAAAATACGTCGTATCTATCCCATTTGAACTTCCATTCCCTAACACCTTCAATTTAGATTCATTTGCATAATTTAAATCCAGAATGATCTTCTTTAGTTCAAAAGAATTTGGAAATACTTTATGAGCTAGCTTATAAGTAAGCTTCTCTACAAAGTCTAAAATTCTTCTTTTGAAACCCTTTACTTCTAGCAATGGTAAACCTGCAACTGTATGTAGCCTTATTGGAACACCTGCGAGCCAACCAGCTAACATACTAATTATACCCGCTTTAGGAGTATGACTATGAATAATTAGGGGTTTTTCTTTACGTAAAAAACTGGTGAGTTTAAACACAGCTTTAAGGTCGGCAATGGGAGTTATAGCTCGAGTTAATTCTACAGCGTAGGTTTCTACATTATTATCAACTCCATATTTTTCGAGTCTCTTTTCATCTGCAGCAACGGCTATAACCTGGTAATGCTGACTCATGAACGTAAGTTGTCCTTCAAGAAGTTTTTCCAGAGACAATGGTATAGTGGTGACACGAACAAGTTTATTCAAACTATTATTTTTAAACTAATCTACTGCAAATTTAATCTTAAATCCGTCAGCTCATCCATTGTGAATGATTCCATTCCATACTTATCTTGGCATTTGGAGAAATGTTCTAGAATTTCTTTGAGATCTTTCAAATTAGATTCCGGATTAGCACCGAAATTATGAGGGTGCCACCATAAATGATATATCTTATTATTCTTAGCTGCAAACTCGATTTCATTTTTGATTCTATTCAACTTTAAAGTATCCTTGAGATTGTTCTCGAAAGGCCGAAGTAATCTGGACGCCTTTTGCTGAACAACCTGGTTAACTTCAATACTGCCGAGATCGTAGGACTTATCATTTAGTCCGATATACGCATCGCCTGTACGGAAGATTTTATCAGCCAAGGTATCTCTTTGTGTATTTTTCCAATACCAATTTTCTGGATTAATCCTGATTGTTCTAATACCATTGTTCACACAAATATCCTGATAAGATTCGTTAAATTGGTTTCTTGGAAAAACAAGACTTTTTAATTCCAAACCTTTTTTAGAGGCAAGTTTCTTAACCAACTGCAGATCTGATGCGAAACTATCCCTATTCTGGCCATCCTCAAGGCAATAATAATGGGAATATGTATGTGTAGCCATTTCCTGATGATCTGACTTTGCGATAAGGTCAATTAATTCACTAGCCCAACATAGGTTTTCATTTATACTAGACCTATGTTCATTCCCGTAATTGTAAGCTGATAATTTCTGATTTGTATACTTAGGAAAATGCTGGGGTAAGTTTTCCATCCATTCCTCCCAGCTTTCGTTGAAGAGCATACCTACTGTCGCCCATGTACTATGAATTTCATGATTATTAAATAGCTTTAATAGTTCAGGAATGAGTTTTCGAGTATTTTCAAAATATTCTAATTTATCATGATGATCAACTTTATCGAAAACACCCCAGATGAGTTCAAAATCTAAGGAAATGACTAAACAACCTTTCATAAAATTTATTTTGAGAAGAGTATCAAGATTTTAAGGCAGTAATTATACGTATTACAAAATAAAGAGGAGATAATTAAGAAGTGAAATTCACGTAGATCATGTTACCTGTAAATTATTTGCAGCTTTTTGAAGTTTCCTCTTCTTAATAATCTTATCATATTTTTTCTGCGCCAGGTAATAGTAAATAACGAAAAATAGAAAATACATTACCATAGATTTCTGACGCATTATGATACCTAAATTTGACATCACAAATGTCAAGGCTAAAGAGGACAAAAAGAACACCGTTATACTCATTTTAACTACAATATTTGATTTTTTCAAGAACTTGATAAAATCTTTTTTCAGGATTTTAATAAATAACAGTAGATAGATAAGATTTTCTACAGATACTATTAAACCTAATAATCCAGGTGCATCAAAAAACAACGGCCGAAACCAAAATGTAAACAACTTTAGGGGTAAAGGATATGAACTCATATCGACCCCAGATCCAGATTTTGCAAGTTCTCCACCCCTGTCATCAGAAAACTCTTCAAAATCAGATAGTAAGTCATCTGACCCTTCTAAGCCTGCAACAGCAAGAATTTGATCTTGAACCAAAATTAATCCACCAATCATTCCAACATAAACCAATAACTTTCTGCTAAATGATATTTTCTCTCTTCCGGTCATGTATCCCAAAACGGTTCCTACTCCTATAAACAAAAACACATGAGGCCTAATAAAGTATATTATTAATGATGCCAACAACAAAGTAAACTTTCTTTCCTTTGGATTCTTAATAGCATACGCAAACATCATAAGTGCCATAAAAATGGGAGCTCCCTTACCTAAAGAAGCTGTCCAAAAATGCATATTTGGAAGAAATAGGATAAGAATCAAAAAATCGAACCTGCCAAATACTTTAATTTTAACAGGAATATTTTCCCTAAAAAAAAGATACGCAAATAGGAAACCAATAAAACCGAACCAAGCAAACAAAACCATCATCATCTCATAATTAAAGTTGAGATAATTGATGAACGGGTAAGAGATAAAATCCATGAAAGTAGTTCCTGTTCCGAAAAAATCTCCCCAACTTTTCAAGGGTGTTTGGGGACGTTTATAGTAATTTTTTGAATCTGATGGGTTGAAATAAGCATAAGTATAATAAACTATTAAAAAGAAGAGGTGATAAGAGTAAAGTGAATTCATGAGTTTTTTATCAAAAAAACTATGCTTTTTTTGAAAACTATTGAATATGGCCTGGGTTACCAGAAGTAATACCAAAAGTAAAATTACAGCTCCTATCATCTAAAAAAGTTCCAGATCCCCCAAACTATAAGTCCAGTTATTTAAATTTAATAAACCTTTCTTCTGATTTTCTATTAGATTAATTTCTCTAACAGTAAGTACCGGTCCAAATTTTCCAGAAAAACTATTATAAAATTTCAAATTTTCAGATGGTGCAAAGGTAACGATTTGTACGCCAAATTCTTTAGCTAGATCATTGATAGTTATGTTAATAGATTTAAAGCTTACAGCAGACACTGTTATTGCTTCAACTATTCGTAATTCTCTAAATTTTGAATGGGGCTTTACATATCCGGCAATGTAAATATTCTCTGTAGCTTTAATAATATAGTCCTGCAGTGCATTATTTTCATAGCGCCATTTAAGATATTCAGGGGTTTTAGGAGTAAAAAATTTACCAGAACTTTTCAATTGAGCGTTCATCTCTTCAGTCAGATTCTGAAATGAAATTTCTGTACATTCTATATCCTTTGTAAACTGATCGGTTACCTTAGAATATCGCCAATAAATAGGGTTTATCGGCTTTATCCTTACTTTAATTTTCGCTACCTCTTCCCATCCCATCTTTAGATAACCGGGTTTACTTTGCTCATTAGGAGTATTAAAAACAAAATGATCTCCATTTTGTTTAGCTATCTCTAAAGCTTTTAAAGTAAGTTTTTTAAAAACTCCTTTTCCCTGATGCTTTGGATGTGTAGCCGTGTCTACAGCGCGAAATGCAGATAAAACCTCACCTGTCCTTTGCCACTTCCATCGCATAAACGCACGTACCCCTATTATTTTTGAACCTTCAATTGCTAAAAGCACAAGGGATCTACCAAAAGGATTATCGATATGTTTGTAACGCCAAACCTCTTCGGATTTTTTGGACGAAGTTTCTCCTAAACTTGCCTTTAGAACCTGCAAAATCTCGGGTATGTCCGCGTCAGTAGCCTCTCTAATTTCCATCACTTAAACTATATTACTGTTGGCAAGTTCTTTATAAATACTTTCTAGCTCATTAACCATTTTTTCAAGACTAAAACTTTCAATAACTCTCGTTCTGGCAGATTTTTTCAAATTCATCAATTTCTCTGGAGAATCTATTAAAGTCTGACAAAGTTCGCCAAGTTCTTCCCATTTATCCACAGGGCAGATAAGACCATCCTGTTGATCTCGAATCACTTCTTTAATACCGCCGGCATCTGTAGAAACAACAGCGCACTCCATACTCATTGCTTCTAGCAGAGCAATTGGAAGGCCCTCAAATGAAGAGCTCATCATAAAGATATCCATTGCTGAAAAGTAGGGTTTGACATTCGTTTGTAAGCCGGGAAATAAAACTTTCTTAGTCAAATCTAAACGTTTCAATTCAGATTTAATTTCGTCTTCTAAAGGTCCCGCCCCAACTATTATTCCGTATAAATTTTCATTCTTCTTATCTAGGGCTTTAAATACTCTAAGCCACTCTACAAGTCTTTTTTGAAATCTAAAGACAGCAACATTCCCCAGTACTACTGCATCCTGCGGAATACCTAATTCTTTTCTGGTAGCTTCTTTGAACCTACTGTCCTTTTGAAAAGAATTTGTATTTACACCGTTTAGAAGGGTGCGTACAGGTATTTTTAAATCAATATTGTTTTTTATTGATTTAGTGACATCTTCTGAAACTCCAAGAGCCAGACTTTGTGAGTTGAAAGTAAACTGGTTAATTCTTTTAGTTACAATATGATATCGTTCCTGCATATTGTGTTCACTATAGACAGTAGGAATTCCAGTTTTAAAATATACAAGCCTTCCTAAAAATCCAGCCCAGGGTAAGTGACAATGTATAACATCTATGTGATTTGTTTTACAATACTCAATTACTTCAGAATATCGCTGCAACAAGCGAATATTATTATTTGCTGAAAAACAAGTGACTTTTCCTCCTGCATTCTGAATGCTTTCAACCATTTGATCTTTCCAGGGAAGAAAATATGCTGTATGAAATTCAAATTTTTCTTCATCGTGGATCTTAAGCGTTTCAGGTAGTAACATTTCTGCGCCTCCACGCCCAAGAGACTTAATTATATGAAGAACCTTTATTATGCCCATCTAATTTTTTAAATTACCCCGCAAAATTATCCTATTTGGATAAGACTACAAGGATTATAAGATAAAGTTTAAAAAACCCAAAGAAGAATTTGTCTAAATTGCCAATTATAGCTGCAAATTTGAGGTGAATACTAAATCAATTTTTTGATTTCGATTTTTTACTAATTTGCTCAATCATTAAATCACGATCGGAATACTCACATCATATCCAATACAGTTTTCAACTTCATGAGAAAATACTATTACCAAATATTGAGCTTTTTTAGTGGAATAATCAGGTTCTATTTTCGAAAAAATCTACGTGTTTTGGCTTACCACGATGTTCCCAATAAAGCTGTTTTTTCCAGTCATATAAAATACCTTAAATCACACTACAATATTATTAGCATTCAGACTTTACGGGAGTCATTGCTCAATGACGATGTAAAACTACCAAATTATTCATTGTTAATAACCTTTGATGATGGCTACAGAAATGTATTGGAAAACGGATTGCCAGTTTTAATTAAAAATAAAGTTAGTAGCTGTATTTTTATAATAACTCGTTATATAGACACAACTACTAATTTTTGGTGGAAAGATGTTGAAGTCAACGGTAAAGTAAAAGGTGAGTCTTCGAAAGAAATTCGACAAACAATAAATAAATTAAAAAAAATTACAAATAAGGAAAGAATCGCAATCTTAAATAAAATCCCCTCAACAGAACAAAAGCAATTAACTTCTAAAGAACTGCGATACATGATAAGAAATAAAATGTATGTAGGCAATCATACTCATAATCATCCAATGCTTAATAATTGTTCTGATGATGAGATTCAAAACGAATTGGAGACTTCCAAATATTTATTTAATCAGTGGAAGATTGAAGGGTTTGATATATTTGCCTACCCTAACGGGGATAGAACTGAAAAAACAGATGAAATACTATTAATAAACCATATAAAACTGGCGTTCCTATTTGATCATAGCATCAATTCAACTAGTATTACTTCAATGGGTATTTCCCGAATTAGAACCAATGCAGATATGCCTTTATCTGAATTAAAAGTCAAAGCTTCAGGACTGCATTCATTAATTTCCAACCTCACATTAATTCGAAATGGTAGCATATAGACTGATTGATTATAGTACCGATCGTGATTACGTATTAAAACTATTAAATCAAAACCTAACACCCAGAAATACGGATGAGTTTTTTAATTGGAAATACCTCAATTATCCAGGGGGTAGTTCTGTAGGTGCTGTCGCAGTTCTGGATAAAAAAATTGTAGCAGTGGTTTTTTATCTGCCATTCAATTTTTACAATAACGGACAAATGATTCAGGCTGCCAGACCTGTTGGAGGATGTACAGATCCTGAGTACAGAGGTAAAGGCATCTTTAAAAAGCTAATGAAATTCTGCCTTGAATCCTATCAGAAGGATTACAAATTTCTCTTCGCCAATCCGAATAGATTTAGTCATCCAGAATTTTTAAAAATGGGATGGAAAGAATTAGCTAAGTATGAATACCATATTGGAGTCATTTCCCCCCTTAATTTGAAAAGTAGAATAGATTTTGAATCCACTCCCGGCCACTCTATATCAAAAGATTTGAAGATTTCACATGAAGATTATGTTTCTGCAGGTACCACAGAATTTATTAACTGGAGATATCAGGATAAAAGATATATTGTTCAGAAATTTAAAACTGGAAGTACTGAAAATTATATTATTTATAGAGTGTCAAAATTAAAAAATGTCAGATCTATCATCTTGTGTGATTACTGTGGAGATGAGTTATATATAAATCAGGCCCTTAAAAAAGCGTGTAGGATAGAAGGTACCTGGTTCGTTTATTTTATGAAGAATGATACGACTTCAAAAATAAATTTCCTATTCACTAAACGGCATCGTAAAGTAATGGTTACTTATACTGAGAGAGAGCCGAATATTATTAAAAAAATTAGATTTTCTCTTGCTGATCTGGAAGGAACGGTTTAATCCTCATTCGAATTTATGAGTTTTAATTAGTAATTTCGCTTGTGGTCTTATCAGAAAAAATGAAAATTTTACTTCAAGATTTCAATGAAGGAATTAATTGCTTATTTGCTAATAACAACCTGAGAGTTCTATATAAAGTTTTTTGCAAGCATTTTTGATTATTGAGTATATTTTCAAAGAAAATTGGTATCAAAATACTCCGAAAACAGAAACTCCGATACAAAATCTTTTGCAGAGATTTCAATCAGTTTCCGAAGTTTTCTTAAATCGGAGTCAGGTAAATAATAGATAAGAAATATCGCCACCCCAACTAATCATTAGGGATGGCGATATTTTAATTTTTTGATAATTACGTTTTGAGATTAATGCAATTGTTCCATTAAATCTTCATACGTAAGTGTTTTTTTCTCTGTTTCCTGTTCCTTATAATAAAGAACATTTACGCGAATAGCTTTTAAACCAACCACTCCTTGTACATCTTCCAGCTCCACTAATTCTACTTCATCCCCTACGTAGTTTTTCTTTTGTAGGTATTCAATATATTTTAAGTATTCCCGCTCATCCGATTTTTGAGAATAGATAATCGCTATTTTTCCTTTTTGGGTAACGCGTTCTTCGGTATTTTTAATATAAGCTTTATCAATACGCTTTTTAATGATTTCGTATCGGGCGTTATATGTACCATCTACGTCAAACTTCTTTTCATCCATACGGTAACGGATGGAAAGTGTAGAACTAAATACTAAAATTAAAGAAGCGGCATCTAGCTTTAAAGGCAGGTTTTCTTGAACGTGATAGAATTTATTTTCCATCTCACAAACTACCTGCAATTGCCAAAGTCTAATATTGTGTAAGTAAACCCGACTAAAGGTTTTGTTTTTAGTCATCGATTCACCAATATAGATATTGTGATCTACCCCATCGGTCTTATACCTTTCAAAATAATGAGGGAATATTTTTTGTGCTTCTACCTGCTTTCTGTCGATATAGCGAGCTAAAGTTCTATTTATTCTTTGTACAGTATCGTCATAATTTTTACGCTGATCGTATATTACACCTGCATCTTTATCTACACAATTATTGTAGTGCTCGATCATCTGCACCAAAACATCCGATTTTGTCTTGAAATGCTCAATAAGTGGATTGATTTCTTTATGAATAAAATTGACTATTTTCTGTTCACTGGAAGCATTTAGGTTTTCCTTTAAGTCTTTGATGTATTTATTTATTCTGAATTTAGTCTGCTCGTAAATAGGAAGTGCTTCTTCTTCCATGGCTTTATCTACCATTTGAACAATCATATTCAAATGTTTCAATAAATCTTTTTGAATAGCTATGTTTCGTTCATCGGAAGAACCTACAATATCAATCTGACCGTAAAGTGGAAAAATGTCTTTAAAAGCAATATCCCGGAAGGAGGAAACACCGTCTTTATCTAAATCCCTAATATACCGTCTTGCTTCTTCTTCAAAAATCCATAAAACACTTGGATGAATTGAAGTACATTCACTTTGGATAACTGCTTTTATACGGTTTTCAAAATCTGTTCTGTGCCGCTCTAAGGCTGTCACAATATAAGGTACAATGTCGTCTAACTTAACAGCATTAATACTATTGAGCTCATTTTTGTTATAAGAAACCAACTCCAATACGGCTAAAAGATCGTTATCCTTTGCTACCGGAGCCAAGATGCAACTTTTTACATTTTGATCTATAAGGTTTTTGGCAAGAAAGCTATCGGGATTCTTTTTTTTATAAGTATCGACATTGGAAATAGCAAAATATTGATGCTTTTCAATAATGGTTTCATAGGCATGTTCACAAAAAGCCTTTTTACACTCTACTTCATCATTATCGTTTAAAATAAAGCTGCTTACTTGTGTTTCATCCATATGGGAAAAGTCTGCTTCTTTACTATCAAACATTGTAATCCCAACCCTAAGCTCCGGATTTTTATAGATAGAACGGAAAATCTCGGTAATCCCTTCTAAGTTATCCTCTTTAGGGATTTTATTGTTGAGGAGCTGAGTTTTTAAATCAGATATACCATCATCTACTGTCACATCAGTGAGATTGGTGATTATAAAGCCTCTAAACACCCAACTTAGCGGTGGAAATTTTTCCCGCCAAAGTTCTATATTATCTGTATCCTGAAGTAAGATATCTACATCTTCATCGGTAATATCAATAGCCTTATCGGTAGGTTCAAACTCTATAAAATCTGCATTAGAAGCAATTCTGTAAAGGCGCATAATTCCATTTTCATCAGGAA
>NZ_CAJWRQ010000045.1 GCF_913046405.1 uncultured Christiangramia sp. | reverse complement strand
ATCAAAAGAGTAATTAAATTGATATCACCATGAGCTCCAGCTCTAACAGCTCCCTTTGGCTCTTCCGTGATTGGTGGGTAATGTATTGGTCTTAAAATACTGTTTCCATTACTTGCCCAATAATCAAAATAATGCTCTTCTAAACCAATATATAAAGCAAGGGCACGAAGCACGTAAATACCAGTTTTTTCCAGCATTCTATAAGCTTCCATCCCAGTTTCATTAAAATCTGGTAATTCTTCAACCTGTACATTTTCAGGATATTCTTCAGACAGTTTCGCATCTTCTGAAGGTTCCTGTCCAAAATGCCAGAACTCCTTCAGATCTCCTTCTTTTTTACCTTTAGCATGCTCCTTTCCGAAGGAAATATAACCTCTTTGTCCAGCCAGCCCTTCAATCTCATAGTTCTTCTTAGTTTCAACCGGTAAGTCGAAAAAAGATTTTACTTCTTTGTAAAGATTATCAACCAGATTATCACTTAAAAAATGATTTTTAAGAGCTACAAAACCTATTTCTTCATAAGCTTTACCAATCTCGTTAACGAACTTTTCTTTTCTTTTAGGATCTTCCGAAAGAAAATCGGCGAGATCTACACTGGGAATATTATTCATTGCCATATAGCGCTTTTAAAATTTTAGGTAACAAACAAAGTTAAGTAAAATTAAGTAATTCATGGATTTTTAGACTCCATTCAACTTTATAATTTTACTTACATTTATCGAACAAATTATAATTTATGTCTTCCGTAGATACTTCCCAAACCAACATACAATACAAATCCAGTATTCATGATACCGAGACACTGCAAGATCTGTATTATGCCATTTTAAAACCCAGAATGATCGAAGAAAAAATGTTGATCTTGCTGCGTCAGGGTAAAATTAGTAAATGGTTTAGTGGAATTGGGCAGGAGGCGATCTCTGTAGGAGTTACCAGAGCTTTATATAAGCATGAGTATATTTTACCTATGCATCGAAATCTAGGTGTTTTTACTACCCGGGAAATTCCATTAAAGCGCTTATTCGCTCAATGGCAGGGGAAAGCCTCTGGTTTTACAAAGGGTAGAGATCGGAGTTTTCATTTTGGAACACAGGAATTTAATATAGTAGGAATGATCTCTCATCTTGGACCACAGCTTGGAGTGGCAGATGGTATTGCACTTGCTAGCAAACTCAAAAATGAAGGATCTGTAACTGCAGTGTTTACAGGTGAAGGGGGTACCAGCGAAGGTGATTTTCATGAAGCTTTGAATATAGCGTCTGTTTGGGATCTACCTGTTTTGTTCTGTATCGAGAATAATGGTTACGGACTCTCAACTCCAACTACAGAACAGTATAGATGTAAGGACCTTGCAGATCGCGGTGCTGGCTACGGGATGGAAGCGCATATCATTGATGGTAACAATATTCTCGAAGTTTATGAGAAAATTTCAGAAATAGCTGAAAGTATGAGGGTTGAACCAAGGCCGGTTCTTGTGGAATTCAAGACTTTCAGAATGAGAGGACATGAGGAAGCCAGTGGTACCAAATATGTTCCGCAGGAATTAATGGATGAGTGGCAGGCAAAAGATCCTGTGATCAATTTTGAAAATTTCCTTCTGGAACATAAAATTATATCCCATGACCAGATTTCAGAAATTAAAGAAAAAATTTTACTGGAGATCAACGAGCATCTCGATATCGCTAATTCTGAAGCAATCGTCTCCGCCAATCTGGAAACTGAATTGAATGACGTGTACGCTAATTATAATTTTGAAGAAGTTCAGCCTGGATCTACAACTTCAGAGTTGAGATTTATAGATGCCATTGCTGAATCTGTTTCAGGATCTATGGAACGTCATCCCGATCTGGTACTTATGGGACAGGATATTGCCGATTACGGTGGTGTTTTTAAGATTACTGATGGTTTGCTTCATAAATATGGTAAGGAAAGAATTCGCAATACGCCAATATGTGAGTCGGCAATAGTGGGTACTGCCATGGGTTTATCCATTAAGGGCATGAAAGCTATGGTTGAAATGCAATTTAGTGATTTTGTAAGTTCAGGATTCAATCCAATCGTGAATTATCTTGCTAAAGTGAACTATCGCTGGAACCAGAATGCCGATGTGGTCATTAGAATGCCTTGTGGCGGCAGTGTAGGTGCAGGACCATTCCATAGCCAGACAAACGAAGCCTGGTTTACAAAAATCCCCGGATTAAAAGTCATTTATCCTGCTTTTCCTGCTGATGCGAAAGGTTTGTTGAATACCGCATTTAATGATCCTAATCCCGTATTATATTTCGAGCACAAAGCTCTTTATCGAAGTATCAGGCAGGAAGTTCCAGAAGGATATTACACTACAGAATTTGGAAAAGCCTCCTTGATTAGAGAGGGTAGCAATGTTACTATCATCACTTATGGTGCAGGTGTGCATTGGGCCATGGAAATACTGGATGAGTTGAAAATAGATTCTGCAGATCTGCTTGATCTTCGAAGTTTACAACCGCTTGATAATAGAGCAATTTGTAAATCTGTTACGAAAACAGGAAAGGCGATCGTGCTAACAGAAGATTCATTAACGGGTAGTTTTGCTTCAGAAATTGCTGCAATGATCTCTGAAGAATGCTTTGAGAGTCTTGATGCCCCAGTATATAGAGTGGGTTCTCTGGAAACACCGATCCCGTTCGCAAAAGAGCTGGAAAATCAATACTTACCAAAGGATCGCTTTAAATCAAAATTGCAGGAATTATTGAATTATTAGCAAGCTTTTATCATTAAATTGAGATAATTAAGATTAGTTAACACATTCTCTGTTAAATAATTAATAATCTTTTGTTGACGCCTTACTACTGCTGTAATTTAGATTCAACTAATCAATAAATCTATACATTATGGTACGTTTAATCGTCATTTTTCTGATTATTGCAATCGTTGCCGCAATCTTCGGTTTTGGAGGAATTGCAGACGGTGCAGCAGATATCGCGAAGATCATTTTTTATATCTTCCTTGTACTTCTGGTAATCTCATTACTAAGTCGTTTATTCAGAAGATAATCGAACAATAACATTCTAAATCCAGTGTGCTTCGGAACAATCCTTGTCACATTGGATTTTTACTTTTAAATCAAATCCTACATGAAAAAGATATTTATTTTACTTGCAACAATTGGACTGCTTGCTTCCTGTGGAGGAACGAGTAAAGTTGCCAAAGAGGCTAGAAAGAGCTTTGATGGTCAGTGGACACTAACAAGTGTAACCTATCCAAATAATCCCGGTCAGTTTAACGTGACTCTATTCAACGAAGCTCAGGCTTCCTGTTTTGAAAACAGCAACTGGGATTTTGTATCCAATAATAACCGAGGAACTTATACAGTTTCGGGAACAGGTTGCGACGGGGAAACAAACCAGTTTATTTGGTCTATCGATGAAGAGAATACCCCTCAGGGAATCTATGATTTTCTTCTGAAGCCTACTAATGAAGATTACAAATCTACAACGGGAAATGAAGGATTCAGACTGAACTTACAAAGTTTAACTGATACTAATATGACCTGGTCACAAACAGTGAGTCTTGATGGTTCACCGTTTACAATCAAAATGAATTTTACTAAACAATAATTATACAGAAAGCTATGAAAACAGTGATTAATAGAATGTTCGTAATACTTTTTGCATCCACACTTTTATTTGGATGTGATGCAGTAAAGAACGCAAACAATAAACAAAAAGGTGCCGTGATAGGTACTGCAGGTGGAGCCGTAATTGGTGGAGTTATTGGAAATAACACCGGAGATGGGAATTCTGCTCTTGGATCTATCATTGGTGGTGTAGTTGGTGGAGCAGCCGGAGCCATCATTGGTAACAGAATGGATGAACAGGCTAAGAAGATCGAGAACGAGATTCCTGGAGCTGAAGTTGAAAGAGTTGGTGAAGGTATCAACGTTACTTTTGATGAGAATAGTGGAGTTTATTTTGACACCGAGAAATATACCATCAACGCGAAATCTCAGGAAGCATTGAATAAGCTTGCTGGTATTTTTAAAGAATATCCTCAAACAAACGTACTTGTTGAAGGTCATACCGATAATACAGGTAGTGATAGTTATAATCTTACTCTATCTAAAAACAGAGCACAAGCAGTAACTGGATACCTTGTAGATAACGGAATTGAGAAAGGAAGATTTACTACCAAATGGTATGGTGAGACTCAACCAAAGTATGATAATTCTACTGCTGATGGAAGAGCAAAGAATAGAAGAGTAGAGCTTGCTATAGTTGCGAATGATGAATTAAAGGAAGAAGCGAAAGAACAGGCCGAGCAGCAGGAAGGTAATTAAGATTATGTTTAAATAATTTCTGAAAGATCCCGGTTTATACCGGGATTTTTTGTGATTAATAAGTAAATTCAAAGAATGAATTCAAGGGATGTTATTATACTGGGAGGGGGACTTGCAGGTCTTGTTGCGGGGATACATCTCGTGAACTCAGGCGCGAATGTTTGTTTGATTGAGAAAGACTCATATCCAGGACATAAGGTATGTGGAGAGTACTTATCTAATGAAATAAAACCATACTTAGAATTTCTCGGGCTTGATCTAGGGAGTGTTCACCTCCCAGAACTTTCAAGAATGCAATTTAGCACCCAGAAGGGTAATATGCTGGAATGTAAACTAGATCTTGGAGGAATGGGTATAAGCAGATACACTTTAGATCATTTATTGTATCAGAAATTTTTAGACGCGGGAGGTGAAATTATCCAGACTACTGCTGAAAATTGTAAATTTTATGGGGACATTTTTTTAGTTCATTGCAAGGATGGTCAGACTCTCGAAGCAAATTTTGTGTTAGGTGCATATGGCAAGAGATCCAGTCTTGATAAGCGCCTGAGGCGATCTTTTATAAATAAAAAATCTGCATGGATGGCTGTTAAGGCGCATTACGAAAATCACGATTTTCCTGATGATCTGGTTGCATTGCATAACTTTCAGGGAGGATATTGCGGACTATCAAAAACCGATCTTGGTACCGTGAATGTTTGTTATCTGGCTGCTTATGAATCATTCAAGAAATATGGTAACATCAAATCATATGAGAACAAGGTTCTTAGCCGCAATCCGTATTTAAAGGATTTCTTTCAGAATTCAATAATGATCTTCGAAAAACCCCTGAGTATCGCACAAATTTCATTTGATAATAAGGAATTGGTCGAGGATCATATTATTATGATCGGGGACGCTGCAGGTTTAATTCATCCTTTATCTGGTAATGGAATGGCAATGGCCATACGTAGCGCTAAGATGGCTTCGGAAGCCTTATTAGAGTTTAAACTTAATCCTAAGAATCGTGAAAGGGTAGAATCAAACTACGCTTATTCCTGGAAAAATAATTTTAGAATAAGAATGAAAACTGGCAGGATACTTCAGAAGGTACTAATGCACCAAAAACTGAGCAATTTCTCTCAAAGTTTTGTTCAGAAAGTACCCGGATTATTACCAAAGATCATTAAACTAACCCACGGAAAACAAATGCATGTCTGAAATAGATACAACAAAAAGATCTCTTGAGCCGGAGATCATGGACGATTTTGACTTTAGAGGTGAAGAATTGAGAATTACTCTGGAGGATCTTGAAAAGGTCAATTCCTGGCTGGGAGGTAATCAAATTAGTATTGATGGTCTGAAGCAACTGGATCTTGATAAAAATAAAAAAATCTCAATCGTAGACGTGGGTTGTGGTAATGGCGCGATGCTTCGAAAAATAGCAGATTGGGGCAGAATGGAGAAGTTGAAATTAAAATTGACAGGTGTAGATGCGAATGCATTTGCCATCGTAATTGCACAAGATTTATCCACAGATTATCCTGAATTAGATTTTGTAACTCAGAATATTTTTAGTTCAGAATTTCGCAGTTCAAAATTTGACGTGGTGATGTGTACGCTAACATTGCATCATTTCAAGGATTCCCAGATTCCGGAAATTTTGCATCAGTTCTACGATCAGTCTAATATAGCAGTGATCATCAATGACCTGCAACGTTCAGCATTAGCTTACAGATTGTTTCAATTGTTCTGCGCGGTATTTGTGAACAACGAAATTGCTAGAAAAGACGGCCTCATCTCAATTTTGAGAGGTTTTAAGGAGCATGATATTAATAAATACATGAATACCATTAAAGTGGATACCTACTCGATCGAATGGAAATGGGCTTTCAGATATTTATGGATCATTAACAAATAAAAGGATGAGTGTACATATAGTAAATGTCGAAAAGCAATTACCGGAATATTCTCGGGAAACCAGGCATATCATTCCCCTGGTAGAAGATTGGCTTGGTGAACAGGATGACAGATTCCGTAGAAAAATTGTCAAGATTTTTGAAGGAGCAGCCGTAGATAGGCGCTATTCGATCATGGATCCTGAGGAAGTCTTTACTATGACTTCATTCGAGGATAAAAATAATATTTATGTTAGAGAGGTTAAGAAGCTGGGTAGCCAGGTTTTAATAAAGTCGCTGGCTGCGGCAAACTGGGATGCTCAAAGTATCGATTATATTATAACCGTAAGTTGTACTGGAATCATGATTCCTTCTCTCGATGCTTATTTGATCAACCAATTAAAATTGAAACAGGATATTACTCGTTTGCCAGTTACCGAAATGGGCTGTGCGGCAGGTATCTCCGGTATGATATATGCTCACAATTTTTTGAAATCAAATCCCGGAAAACGTGCCGCTGTTATTGCGGTTGAAAGTCCTACAGCCACCTTTCAACTTTCAGATCTAAGTATGGCGAATATGGTAAGTGCCGCAATTTTCGGGGATGGGGCGGCTTGTGTATTACTTTCTTCTGAAGAAGGTCTTGATAGCCCGAGAATTATTGGAGAAGAAATGTACCATTTCTATGATGCGACGCAAATGATGGGCTTCGATCTCAAGAATGAAGGTCTGCAAATGATTCTTGATCCGGCAGTTCCTGAAACTATCTCTCAGCATTTCCCGAAAATCGTTCATCCTTTTCTCGAAAAACATGGGTCTTCTATAGAAAAAGTGGATCATTTAATATTTCATCCAGGTGGAAAAAAAATAGTGCAGACTGTTTCTGAACTTTTTGGTAACTTAGGTAAGAATATTTACGATACTCGCGAAGTATTGAAATTATTCGGAAATATGAGCAGCGCCACGGTACTTTATGTTCTGGAAAGATTTCTGGATAAAGATATTGCTAAGGGCGAGCAGGGTTTGATGTTAAGTTTTGGACCTGGTTTTTCTGCTCAACGAATTTTGATAGAATGGTAAAAGACTTCAGAAATACAGATTATTGGGCGGTCATACTTGGAGGTAGCAGTGGTCTTGGGTATGCCAGCGCAAAGAAGCTTGCAAACCACGGAATGAACATAATTATAATTCACCGCGACAGAAGATCTGAAATTGAAGATATCGAAGACGCCTTTGAAAGTATACGCAAAACCGGTGTGGAATTTCGTAGTTTTAATACAGATGCAATTCAGAAGGAGAACAGGAATGAACTCGTTCTAAATATCAAGAAATCTCTTGGTAAACATGGTAAGGTTAGAACCCTTCTACATAGTATCGCAAAGGGAAATTTGAAGCCAATGCTAGGAGAAGAACAAACTCTAAGCAATATTGATTTTCAATTGACCATAGATGCCATGGCACTAAGCTTGTACGACTGGACTCAGGAACTATATAAAAATGACCTTTTCGCGAAAGATGCACGTGTGATTGCTTTTACCAGTGAAGGAAACAAAAAGGCATGGAAAAATTATGCTGCAGTTTCAGCAGCAAAAGTAACCCTGGAATCCTTAACCAGAGGTATTGCTCTTGAATTTGCTGAAAAAGGTATCCGCGCAAATTGTATTCAGGCTGGTATAACGGTTACTAGATCTTTTCAAATGATTCCGGGCAATCAAACGCTAAGGGAGCATGCTTTAAAACACAATCCATTCAAAAGATTGACGGTTCCGGATGATGTCGCAAACGTGGTCTATTTACTGAGTAAAGATGAAGCTTCCTGGATCACCGGCAGTATTATTCCTGTTAACGGCGGTGAGCATTTAATGTAAATTCGCAGTCCTTGAAAAGCATAGATATAGTTTCCAAATTACCTTATTCAGCACCTTTTCTATTTGTAGACGAAATAACCTCTATAAGCGAGAATGCTATTGAGGGCAATTACTTTTTTGATAAATCACATGATTTTTATCGTGGACATTTTAAGGAAAATCCCGTAACTCCGGGAGTGATCCTGGCTGAATGTATGGCCCAAATTGGTGTGGTATCCCTTGGAATCTACTTGGTAAGTAAGGAGGAGGCTGCTTCAGGAACCCCTAGAATTGCAATGACATCTTCGAACGTAGATTTTATAAAACCCGTTTATCCCGGAGAAAAAGTATTTGTAAAGTCTGAAAAAAAATATTTTAGATTTAATAAATTAAAGTGCATGGTGATCATGACAGATACTCAGGATAATATTTTATGCCGGGGTGAAATTTCGGGAATGATTTTAAAATCTAAATCATGAGTAGAAGAGTTGTGATTACTGGATTAGGGGTTGCCGCGCCAAATGCAATAGGCCTTAATCAATTTGACCAGGCTTTGAGGAACGGCACTAGCGGAATTAAATTCTACCAAGATTTAAAAGATCTTAATTTCAGCTGCCAGATAGGAGGGAAGCCACCGGTTACTCAGGAGATGATAAACAATTATTTCAATCCACTTCAACAAAAAGGTTTAAATAGCAGCGGACTCATTTATGGAGTGATGGCTGGTGTAGATGCCTGGAAAGATGCTATGCTTCCAATTTCTTCGGAAGAGGAACCTGACTGGAATTCAGGGATCATTTTTGGTACAGGAATTCTGGGAGTAGATAAATTTAGAGAAGCAATTCATCTGATTGATGCCGGAAAAACCAGAAGATTGGGAAGCACTAGTGTGATTCAGACAATGGCCAGCGGTATCAGCGCTTATTTGGGCGGAATGCTTGGTTGCGGTAACCAGGTAACCACAAATTCTTCTGCATGTACTACAGGAAGTGAAGCGATCATCATGGGGTACGACCGGATAATCTCAGGAAAGGCTGAAAGAATGCTGGTTGGAAGTTGCGGCGATGATGGCCCTTATGTTTGGGGAGGATTTGACGCGATGAGGATTCTTCCGGGTAAGTACAACGATAATCCGGAAAAAGCTTCCAGACCAATGAGCGCAACTGCTTCGGGCTTTGTGCCGGGTAGTGGGGCAGGAGCTTTGCTACTTGAATCATTGGATTCTGCTTTGGAAAGAGGGGCTAATATTTATGCGGAAGTACTTGGTGGAGCTATCAATAGTGGCGGTCAGAGAGCTGGTGGAAGTATGACCGCAGCGAATAATGAAGCAGTGCAAAGATGTATAAAGGATGCAATCAGTTTTTCTAGAATTCAGACTGAAGATATAGACTATATCAATGGTCATCTCACAGCTACTACAAGAGACGCTACAGAAATCAAGAACTGGACTTCTGCCCTCGGACTTTCAGGAGTATATTTTCCGAAGATTAATTCTCTTAAAGGAATGACCGGACATTGTTTGAGTGCTTCTGGTTCAATTGAAAGTGTTGCAAGTATACTTCAGATTAAAAATCAATATGTATTCGGAAATATAAACTGCGAAGATATTCATACAGATATAACAGCTTTGATTGACGACTCCTGTATTCCGAAGAAAACAATGGACTACGATATTAATATTGCAGCTAAAGCTAGTTTTGGTTTTGGAGATGTAAACGCGGTTACTATCTTTAAACGGTATAAAAAATAATAGATGACCAATCGGGATATAATTTCTAAGATTAAAACGATCGTCACTCCATATACTCAGCGAAAAGAGGGTCTTTCAGAATTTGATGAAAGCACCAACTTTTTGAATGACCTGGAGATCAATTCTGCTAATCTTGTAGATGTAGTACTGGATGTTGAAGATGAATTTGATATTGAAATCGATAATGAATCTATGGAAGGAATGATGACCGTAGGTGACGCCAGGGATATCATCATCAAAAAACTGAATGATTGATCATTGGAAATGACCTCATAGATCTTGAGATCGTGTTGGGTAAACCAAGATTAAAAAATGATCGCTTTTTATCCAAAGTTTTTACAGATAGTGAAATTAGTCAAATTTATTCACAGTCTCATCCGGAACTGGCAATCTGGAAAATGTGGTCGATGAAGGAAACGGCTTATAAAGCTCATCAAAGGCTCTTTCAAATTCCAGCCAGGCTTGATCCGGTCACTTATGAATGTGATCTTTATAATCTATGTGTTATTAAAGAGCAGAAGAACTATAGCATTAATTTAGAACAGGACGAGAATCATATTTATTCCTGGCTTGAGTTTAAAAATTTAGATCATATAAAAATTCCATATTCTACTAATTATAAATCCGATTTTATAAAAGAGTTTGCTATTCGAACAGACCTCGATCTTCGAAATATCGAACTCCGAAAAAATCACATTGGAATTCCAGAATTGTTTCTGAAACATCTCGGGGCCAACTTGCCAATTTCGATCACACATCATGGCAGGTTTGCTGCGATTTGCTTTCCGTTAATTAACTGCTAAAAGCAGTTAAACATTTAAAAACTCCGTTGTTGTCTCTTCGCCTCTTTTGTATCTTCAATCAAGAAATCAAAAATAAAAATTATGAAGCAAGTAGATAAAATGGAGATCGTTCACAGTCAGTCAGCTGAGTTTATTGAACAAGGCGAACAGGGAAAATTTTTGAAAATGATCCCTGATACTTTTCTTATCAAGGGAGATGAAGTGGATGGTAAGTACAATCAAGGTTATGCTATAAGACATTTAAATAGAAGAGATATACTTTTAATTGATGTTGTTGAAAAATCTTCAAAAGCTGCCGTAAAGAAATTTGTGGAAGAAGGTTACCAGATCAAAGGTATCTTAATCACCTGTGATGTTATTCTGAAAACAGCTTATGCAGATTTGAAAACTATTTCTGAAGATGCTGGTGGTGCTGCAATTTATGCTCATCCAAGAAATAACATTAAAGACGATTTTAAAACAAAAGATATTACGAAAAGAGATCCTGTACTGGACAGTTTCTCTATTAATATATTTGACCTTCCAGGTGCCAGTGGAGCATCTGTAGTTGTTTATTCTGAAATTAATGACGGAATGTTGTTTCCAGGAGAAGACGCGGTAGGATCTGATTATTCTTCTGATCTGAATACTTTTTCCAGACCTGAAAAGACTAACGCAAATAACGATTTTGGTTTAGCTGAAAGCTGGGCTGCTTTCGATACTGAATTCAGCTTTCTATTTCCACGCAAGGGAAAACCTGGTTTCAATTTAGAAGAAGGAAATCAAATTGATATCCTGAACTCTCTTGGAAAAAGCTAGTTTCATAAATACTATTATCTAATATATTCAAAGGTTGTTTAGATAAACATTACACGATCACGATTGCCCTGAATTCAGCAAATCCGTCGATGTAGTTTCTCTTAAAAACAACCTTTTTTCTATTGATCTTTATCGGAAGTCTGAACTATAACTTCTTCAATCTCACTTCTACTTGATAGAATTTAGTTCCGCAGGAAATAATTAGATAGTGATTCATACATAGGATAAGAACAAGAAAATCACTGCCTTAACTAAGGTTCTGTTAAACTCCTGCTTACTTCAGCCAAAACTATATAACTTAAAGAATAAAATAACCAACCATGTCAAAATTGAATGTCACCCAAAAATTAATTAAAGAACATTTACTGGAAGGAGAGATGACTCCTGGAAAGGAAATAGGAATTAAAATAGATCAGGCACTACTTCAGGATGCTACAGGAACCCTTGTACAATTGGAGCTGGAAGCAATGGGACTTAAGAAAGCTCAGACAGAAGTTGCAGTACAGTATGTGGATCACAACCTGCTTCAAACCGACTTTAAAAACGCTGATGATCACCTTTTTCTGCATTCCGCGGCTGAAAGATTTGGTCTTTGGTATAGCAGACCGGGAAATGGGGTAAGCCATCCCGTTCATATGCAGAGATTTGGAAAGCCAGGAAAAACCATGGTAGGATCAGATAGTCACACTCCAGCAGCCGGTTCTTTAGGAATGCTGGCGATAGGTACTGGAGGTCTTGATGTTGCTTCAGCAATTGCAGGGCAGCCGTATTTTGTAAAGATGCCTGAAGTGATGGGAGTGAAATTAACTGGAAATCTACCAGATTGGGTGAGTGCCAAAGATGTGATTCTTGAAATGCTTAGACGTTATGATGTAAAAGGTGGAGTAGGGAAGGTTATCGAGTATTATGGAGATGGTCTTAAAAATTTAAGTGCGATGGATCGCCACGTGATCGCAAATATGGGCGCTGAACTTGGAGCTACCACTACTGTATTTCCTAGTGATGAAGAAACAAAAAGATTTTTAAAATCTCAGGACAGAGAATCAGACTGGGTAGAACTACTGGCAGATGAAGGTTGTGAATATGAATATCATGATGAAATTATTCTTGATGATCTTATTCCGCTTATAGCACTTCCAACCAGTCCAGGAAATGTTGTTCCAGTATCTGAGGTTGCAGGCAAAAGTATTAGCCAGGTAGTTATAGGATCTTCGGCAAACCCTGGACTAAGAGACTTCTGGATCGCTGGAGCAATAGTGGAAGGGAAATCTGTGAATACAGATGTATCATTTGATATAAATCCTACTTCAAGACAAATGATTCAGAATATGATCGAGAACAGAGCGTTTGCCAACCTTATTAAGGCAGGAGCAAGGTTTCATCAATCTGGATGTATGGGATGTATTGGCATGGGTCAGGCACCAGCATCCGGAACCATCAGTTTAAGGACCATGCCTAGAAATTTCCCAGACAGATCTGGAACCAAAGATGACCAGGTACATTTATGCAGTCCTGAAACCGCAGCAGCTTCAGCATTAACTGGAAAGATCACAGATCCAAGAGACCTGGAGAAATTATATGATATGAAATACCCTAAATTTCAACATCCGGAGATTGAGATCATTAATACTGATATGCTGGTGGCTCCCCCGGAAGATGGAACAAATGTAGAACTTGTTAAAGGCCCGAACATAAAGAGCTTACCGCATATAGACCCAATTTTAAATGAATATGAAGTACCTGTACTATTGAAAATGGGTGATAATGTCTCTACAGACGAAATATTAAAGGCAGGTGCCGAAGTTTTACCTTTCCGAAGTAATTTACCTGAAATTAGTAAATATGCATTTACCGTAATTGATGAAACCTATTATGATCGAGCGATGGATACTAAAGAAAGCCATGGCGGTCACATTGTAGTAGCCAAGGATAATTATGCGCAGGGATCGAGTAGAGAACATGCTGCAATTGCTCCTAAATATCTTGGTCAGGTAGCGGTAATAGCGAATTCTTATGCAAGAATCGCGTGGCAGAATTTGGTGAATTTTGGAATTTTACCATTGGAATTTATAGACATATCAGATTATGAAAAGATTGAACAAGCTGATATCGTGAAATTTGAAAATCTTCAAAGAGATATTAAGGAAAGAAATAATATCAAAGTGGTGGTTAAAAAGGAAAATGGAAATGAAGAAACCTTCGAAACAAAACATTCTATGAGTGATAGACAAATTCAGGTTCTGTTGAAGGGTGGAATAATAAATGAATTCAAAGAGAAATTAGAGCAGAAAGATTTAACTGCATAATTCATTCAAGTATATATATTAAAAAAACCCTCAAATTAGAGGGTTTTTAATTTTTATAAGATTCTCAATACTAGTGAGAACTCATTTTTGCTTTACGTTTTTCACATTGTCTGTCCAGATCACGAACGGTTTCAGCGATAGATGCTTCGTAAGAGTTCTCGTTTGACTGGGCAAATATTTCCGGTCCTGGAGCGCTTAATCTAACTTCAGTAATATATCCATTTGGTTTTTGATTTTCATCATGTTTAAAATAGATATTTGCTCTTACGATCCAGTCATATTTGTTTTCAAGCTTTTCTAGTTTCTTTTCAGTAAAAGCTTCAAGATTTTCACTTTTATCGATGTCTACAAATTCAAATACAGTTTCCATTTAATTCAATTTTTTGATTGTTTAAATTAACCCAATATTGCTTGAGACACCAAGCCTGTTATGGCTCTTTTAGCAAAGTTTTAATAAAGTATTTAGAGCACAGTTTTACATACTTAAAGTATTTCTAATAAATAGATAAAGAATATAAAACAAGCATTGCAGGGCAGGTTCAATCATTATTTTTGTTACATGAAAACAACGGACTTACCAAAGAAGATGATGGGAAGAGCTATTTCCCTGGCAAAAGAAGGAGCTGAAAGCGATAACGGTGGTCCATTTGGAGCAGTGATCACGAAAGGAGAAGAGGTCATAGCAGCAACTTACAATAGAGTTTCTGGCGATCAGGATTGCACACAGCATGCTGAGCTAAGAGCAATACAGTTAGCTTGCAAGCAATTAGGAACTAAAAACCTGGAAGGCTGCGTTTTATACACCAGTTGCGAACCCTGCATGATGTGTCTTGGGGCAGCTCATTGGGCAAATTTCGACTATATTTACTATGCTGCTTCTGCAGAAGATGCTAAGCAAAATGGATTCCTTTACTCAGATATGTATTATAATTCCACTACTGAGAATAGGCATCAGGAGTTTAAAATGATTCAGCTATGTCGAGATGAGGCCTTAAAGGTCTGGCTCAAGAAATAATATATTTTACCCTACTCAAAATGACATATGGATAACAATCAGAAGAATGAAAAAGCTAATAAAGTAAATAGAGAATTAGACAATCAGGACTCCCAGGATAAAACCATGACTAAAACACATGGTGAGATTTTAAAAGAACAGATCATTGAGGGTTGTGAAACCTATGATCGTAGTAAGAGTAGTATTTTACTGAGTTCCTTTACTGCTGGGTTAGAAATTGGTTTTAGTTTTCTTATGTTATGCTCATTATTCAGCTTTCTGGAAGGTAAAGTTGCTGAAGAAACTATATTTAAACTAATAGCCTTAGTTTATCCTTTAGGCTTTATATTGGTTGTTTTAGGAAAATCCATATTATTTACAGAACAGACTTCTTTATTAGCATTGCCGGTATTAAATAACCGTAGAAGTGTCTGGAGCTTATTCCAGATCTGGGGAGTGGTTATTTTAGGAAACCTGGCAGGAGGGATGCTTATAGCTCTTACAGTTTCATGGCTTGGCTCCGGATTGAATTTGTTTGAGGCAGAAGTCATTGCTAAAATTGGTGAACACTTTGTAGACTACGATATCTTAACAATCTTCTTAAGTGCTATTATGGCTGGTTGGTTAATGGGACTTTTAAGCTGGTTGGTCACTTCTTCTAAGGAAACTACGGCGGAGATCCTAATAATTTATCTGATTACAGCAGTAATGGGCTTTACAGGATTACATCATAGTATTATTGGTCATATTGAAATTTTTGCGGGGATGCTAGTTTCAGATAAGATTACTTTTCTGGTATATTTAAAAACCCTGGTTACTGCATTAGCGGGTAACGCTGTTGGTGCTACCGTATTTGTAGCATTACTAAAGTACAGAGCATTTGTATTTAATATTAAGATGTAAGAACGAATGTTAAACTCAAATTAATCCTGAGGTTATAGATACTCAATTAATTAAATTAAGATAAAAATTATGGCAAACACTAGCGATAAAGATCAGGCCGACTGGCAGAAGAATTCAGGGAGACCATCTAATTTCAATGAAAAAGATGAGAGTCTTTACAAGGGAGAAAATGGTAACCTCAGAGTAAAAAAAGAGAAAAATGGTCTTAGTGATGAAGAAGACAAGACAATTCAGGATACTTTAGATAGTCTCGAAGGAAACGAGGAAGAATGAATAAGTACGTTCTATTTATAATTGGATTACTTAGCCTGGCACTCCTTTCTGCATGTAAAAGCACCAAAGGCGACACTTCAGACTTGAGCGAGTTGCGATTGCTAATTGAATCAAGATCTTTTGACATAGAAAATAACTGGGCGTTACCTTTACGTGGCGCTCAGATTAATCTGCTTACGAACGATAATCATTTAAGGTTTAGAAAGGATTCAATTGATATCTTTTTACCATATTTTGGAGTAAGGCAGTTTTCTGTGGGATATAATGCTGAAGCAGGTATTCGTTATGAAGGAATTTTAAATGATCTGGAAATAGATTCCAGCTACGCAGATAAAGTGAAATTGAGATTCGAAACCAGTATTGGGACTGAACAGATTAGATATATCATAACGATGTATCCCGATGGAAAATCTAATTTACAGCTACTAATGAATCAACGGGATAATATTTCGTATAGAGGCTTTTATGATGAGCAAAATGTAGAGTAAATTACTCTATTTTACATAATATAAATTATAGTTCAAATATATATACCTGGAATTCTTGAGCACACTTACATTTTTAGTCTATTTCTCATCTATATCTTTTCTTTTCTTCGGAATAAGCTGTTTCACGACGAAACATATGAAATCCGAATTTGTACGTTACGGTCTCACGAGTTACCTTAAACTTGTAGGAACATTACAGATTCTTGGAGCTATCGGTTTACTTGCAGGCTATTATTATGAACAAATCCTGGTAATAAGTTCCGCAATTGGACTTGCGGTGCTAATGATCTTTGGTTATGGAGTACGTAGAAAAATAAAAGATAATTTTATACAATCTGCACCTTCATTTATCTATGCTATTTTCAATATTTACTTAGCATATACATTATACGCCTTTAATTATTAGCCTTGTTCTTCAAGTAACCCTTTAAACTCCTTGAATAGTAAATCTAGTTTAGGTTTTATATATCTAGTGCAAAATGGTCGCTGAGGATCTGTTTGATAGTAATTTCTAATTTCAGGACGGGATTCCTCAAATGATGCTAACTCCAGGACTTTTGTAACTATTTTTGCCCCAATGCTATTGCTAATAATTTTCAAAGCTTTGCTGGTTTTTTCCAGTTCCATTTTAAGAAACACGTATACAGCCGACCGGTATTTGTGCCGCATACTGTGATCTTTCATACTTTGATGAGTTTTCAAATGGATTAAGATTAGATCTTCCAGCTTTACTAATTCTGGATTGTATTCCAATATAATTCCTTCAAAGAATTGATCTGGAGATTTCTTAGCAGATATATATCCTTGTCGTACATTATGAACTCCATTAACAGCTTTAAACACTGCTTCAGTACACCAATGACAGCCACCTCCGAGTCCTATCTTCATGAATTTAACTTTTAACTATCTTCTTAGTTTCAACGAATGCGTAAATTTATAAAAACTGTTTTATGTGTTATCGTACTAAATTGAATAAAAAGATCTTTTCCCTGGAAAAATCACTGGATGCCAGGTTCTTGGAACCAGATAAATACCAGCCACAACTAGAGATTAATGCATTTAGTTTTTCTGAAACTCCTGTAATTACCTACGATAGTCCTGGCGAAATACAACTATTTCAGTGGGGTTTGATTCCCTTCTGGGCTAAGGATGATTCTATTAAAAAAATGACTTTAAATAGTAAAATAGAAACTGCAGCAGAAAAACCAGCTTTCAGAAATTCAGTAGATAATAGATGCCTCGTGATTGCTGAAGCCTATTACGAATGGCAATGGCTGGACCCCAAGGGTAAAACCAAACAAAAATTCATTTTAGAACCCAAGGATCAGGAGATATTTGCTTTTGCCGGAATATTTTCTACCTGGAAGAATCCTGAAAATAACAATATTATTAACTCCTACTCTATTCTAACTACACAAGCCAACGAATTAATGAGCAAGGTTCATAACAATAAAAAACGGATGCCGGTAGTCTTAAAACCTCAGGATCATAAAAACTGGTTGCAAGGTAGTGATCTTAGAAATTTTGCCTTTCCATATGATGTACCACTAACAGCTACCCCTATCGATTAATCATACTGCACCCACCAGTTTACTTTTTTGTTACTGTGAATTGTAAATACTTCTCCTGGTTCCGGTATACAATATTTTTGATCTTTTGCTGCATCGATAAATCTTTCTACGGGATCCAACCAGGAATGCAATGAAAGTGCAAATCCAGCCCAATGCACAGGCATCATATTCTTAACTTGAGCATCTCTGGCTGCCTGCACACATTCTTCCGGAAACATATGAATTTGTTTCCATTTCTCATCATATTGTCCGCACTCCATAAATCCAAAATCAAATGGACCCAATCTGTGACCAATTTCCTGGAAATGACGACCGTAACCACTATCTCCGCTAAACCAGATATTTTCTGTCGCGGTTTTTAGATTCCAACCACCCCAAAGTCCCTGAGCTCTGTCATTTATACCTCTACCCGAGAAATGTCGTGTTGGTGTGAAAGTTATATCAATGCCTCCAATATTGGTATATTCCCACCAATCATACTCGGTGATCTTAGAAGATTCGATTCCCCATCTTCCCAAATGTCTTCCTACACCCAAAGCGGTATGAAAAAGCTTAGTTTTATGTTGAAGTTTTTTTATGCTCTTAAGATCGAGATGATCATAATGATCATGTGATAAAAGAACAATGTCGATCTCCGGAAGTTCATCCAGAATTTGTAAGGTATTATTTGAAAAGCGTTTAATGCGAAATGGTGAAATTGGTGCAGCATTAGGGCCGAGCATTGGATCTATAAGAATTGTAAGCCCATTGATACGTAGCAATATCACAGAATGCCCGAACCAGATCATTTTACCTTCTACTGAAGGCTTTAAAAATTCTTGTAAATTAAAAGCTTTGATCTTAATTTCCTTCGTAGGCTGCCGACCATTCTTCTCAAAAAACTGTTTGTACAATAGTTTAGGAATATCTTTAATATTGATATCCATTCCGGTATTTTCCAGATTCATGAACCTGGCTTCTTTCCAGTTTTCAGATCGTTCGTATCTCTTTATATTCTCTTCAGATGCTTTAGCACCAAATTGATCAAACATAATTATTTGATGATAGTTCCATCTGGTTTAAACATGACATCTTTGTTTTTACCTTTCTGCTTAAACTCCACATCGAAAAACTCACCTTTGGTGGCTGATTGTACATGTTCAACTTCAGTGATCTCATATTCTGAATAATCCTTTTTAATGATATCTAATATGACTTCTGGAAGTTCTTTCTTCTTTATATCATTTTCTGTCTCTACCCAGGTCCCATCAGCATTGAAATCTGCACGATATTTTTCTCTGTCTTTCTTAAAATGAGATTCCCAGTAGCCGTGGTCATCCTTTTCCCAGTCAGGATCATTTTCCCCCGGGTATTTCTTCTGAAATGCAGTCTTAACTGCTTCCGGAACGGTATCTTCCTCTTTTTTGTTTTCCTGGCAGCTCATCACGCTGATACTAAGAGCAAACACTCCAGCATATATAAATCTTTTCATAATGGTAATTTTTATAAAACTAAAAACTTAATTTCAGGGAGTTTCAAACGAAATCATAAAGTTTCTCAGGTATCGAAATTCAAGTCTAGTTCCTGTAGTGTGGCTTTCCGAAGTGGTTTGGATAGAAAGGCTTTGACCATGGAATATTTGGTTTTTTCCAACTCAAAATCTTCAATAGCCGATGTTAGAATATAAATTTCAAATATATTCTTAATGCTGGAATCAAACATTTGAAATTTATCCAGAAAATCCCAGCAAGTCATAGTAGGCATGTTTACATCCAGAAATAAGACAATTTTTTTTTTGAGCTTCCTTTTTTACTAAAGATGGAAAATAATATAAGGCTTGCTCAGGTTTCTGAAATACTGTTACACTTGCATTGGAATCGAATTTCTCGATCACCAATTTACAGATGAGATTATTGGTAGGATCATCATCTACGATAATATAATCATGGATTTTCACTTTTTGAATTTACAACTTTGTTTGGGAACTGAATAGTTAATTTGGTCCATTCATTAGGTTCACTTTCAATACTAATTTTGCCTCCAATTAGATCAAGCTGAGTTTTTACCATAAATAATCCCATTCCTTTCCCTTCTATATGGTGATGATGTCTTTTTTATAATTAGAATAATTCTTTTCTATTTTTACCCAATTCGATCCCTAGTCCGTTATCAAGGAACGTTAACGTATTAAGCTCGATACCAGAGCTACTGGAGATTTGAAGAATGAGCTCTCTCTCAGGATGCTTATACTTTTATACTGTTCAAAATGATATTATAGAACACACTATGCAAATAACTCCTAGAAGTAAGCATTGAATCAAAATCATTAAAATTTGTTTTGATAGTTATCTGGTCTTCAGAAAGCAATGCACCTGTAATATGGAGGACATTATTTGTCAAACATTTATAATCTACCAGTTCCCTGGAATTATTATAGTCGGCTTTGACCTTAAGAATATTATTAAGATCACGAACTACCGTATCCAATCGCTTAACATTATTAAGCATATCGCAAACAAGTTTATTACGCATGTCTTGATCGATATCTTCATCTGCAATAATCTCAGAAATACCAATAATATTAGCAACTGGTGCACGTAAATTATGGGAGACTATATAACTAAACTGCTCGAGACCTTTGTTAGCGCTAACAAGTTCATTCGTGTAGCTAGTAAGATTTTCATTAAGTTCTCTTAGCTTGTTTTCAGATTTTTAGTCTGCTTATATCTGAGAAAATACAGATTACTCCACTAAGATTGCCATCCTGATCAAGAATCCCAGACATGGTTATTTGAACCGGAAAAACAGTTCCATCGCTTTTTCTACCGTTATACTGACTATTAAAAGTATGATTGTAGGAGAGCTTTTCTAAAATTTCTTTTAGTAAATCTGATTCATGAAGATCTGGAAACATTAATTCCACAAGCTTTTCATCTCTTACTTCTTCAAATTTCCAGCCTTATATTTTTTCAGCTGCCGCATTAAAGAATTTTATATTCCCTTCAGTATCGGTTGCTACCACCCCCTGCCCTATTTTACTTAGGATATTAGCTTGAAACTTATTCTCATCTTCAGCTTTGACTATATCAGAAATATCTATCCCAACACATTGTATTTCACTCTCTCCATTATCGCTCTTTAAAAATACGATATCCGATATGGTAGCTTTATTATGTTCGTTTTTACCCAATTTAGTAATCTCAATCTGGTAATTTCTAAATGGGTTTTTTAAACATTTTGTGATGATTTCCTGTATCTTCTCATACCTACTTGGAAGAGAATTAATTAGACTATTCTCACCAATAAGGTCATTTCCAGGGTATAGCCATCCGAAATCATCTATATAGCGTTCATTACAATATGTGAAATTACCTTTTGTGTCCAGTCTCACAAAGTAATTCGTTTGAGACTGAATCAAACTCTTATACCTGTTTTCACTGATGGCTAATTTTTCAAAATTCAATTTCTTTTCGGTTATATCCTGTAAAGTTCCTTTACCACCAACAATTTCTTCCCCATCCATCAAGGGACTTACGATAATATTTAACCATTTAAATCCTGAATTAGAGACGTGAATACGTAATTCTATATTTTTCGTTTCACCACGGTTTAATACCGAACCTTTAAGATCTTCAAAAACCTGAATATCTTCTTGAAAGACAAGAGTTCTAAATTCATCAATTTTAAGATCATCACATTGGATCTCTAAAATACTTCCAACTTCACCAGAACAGTATACCGAATTTTCTTTGAGATTTAATTCCAGATAGCCAATTCGGGCAATCTTTTCTGCATATTTTAATTTTTGTGCTGTATCATTGATTTGTCGTACATGTTCCTTGTGTTCCGTAATATCCCGAATGATTGTAGCGGTTTTTTTAATCTTCCTGCCCTCTCTTTTGAATGAAATAATCGATGAGGCAACTTCGGCTGGAAATATTGTCCCATCTTTTTTTACTAAATCAAGTTCAGATTTAGCTTTTCCGCTTATTCGACGTTCTTCTAATAATTCTGCGACTCTCGCTTCATCGGTATGTATCAGTTCACTTCTATGCATTCCAATAAGTTCAGACTCTTGCATGCCTAACATCAAACACATGGCAGGATTGGCAGACGTAATAATACCATTAGTTTTCGCCAGGATGATTCCATCAATACTATTTTCGTAGAAAGCTCTAAGCTTTTCATCCTTTTCCCTTAGTTGCCTATCTTTCAATTTTTCTTCAGTGATATCCCGAAACTTTACGATAACACCATCAATACCTTCATCGTTAAAATGGTTTTTAAAGATACATCTGAAGACTCTTATGGTATCTACTATTTCAATGTTGAGTATGTTTTCTATGCGATGCTCATTGTAATTACACTCATTAAATAATTCATAGAATTGAATAGGATTCTCGAATTTGATAACTTCATTAATTGTGGATCCCAGCACTCTTGTATGAGCTCTGAATAAATTTTGAATTGAAGGGCTACTATAGGTAATTTTGGCTTCACGGTTTAAGATGCAAACTATTTCATGTGAAGACTCCACTAGTTTACGAAATCTGTTCTCACTGAACCGAATCTGCTTTTCCATTTGCGAACGTTCCCGTTCTAATTTACATCGGCTAATTGCATTATGTATCGCAGGTACGAGCCTTTCAGGCCTATC
>NZ_CAJWRQ010000044.1 GCF_913046405.1 uncultured Christiangramia sp. | reverse complement strand
TTATCAGATAAAGACAAAGAGCTTCCATTTCTAAAAGATGTATTTTGAAGAATATCCTGGTAACCGGTGCAAATGGTCAGTTAGGTTCTTGTTTTAGAAAGCATAGAAAAAAATATTCCAATCTCAGCTTCGATTTCAAAAGCTCCAGGGAGTTAGATATTAGCAATTTTGCTGAAGTAGATAGGCTATTTTCCTCGCAATCTTACGATTTTTGCATCAATGCAGCTGCTTATACCAATGTAGAGGAAGCAGAATCTGAGAAGGAGAAGGCATTCCAGATCAATGCTGAAGCGCCAGGTAAACTTGCAGAAGTTTGTGCTGCAAAACAGGTTAAAATGATCCATTTCTCAACCGATTATGTTTTCGACGGAAGCAAAACCGAACCTTATCTGGAAACCGATGAGGTAAACCCTATCAATATTTACGGAGCATCCAAGTTAGCGGGGGAGAGACAAATCACTGAAGTTATTGATGAGCATTTGATCTTCAGAACGAGTTGGTTGTATTCAGAATTTGGACATAATTTCTTCTGCACCATTTTAAAGAAGGCTGCTGAAAAAGCAAGCTTAAATATTACGACCACTCAGCTTGGTACTCCTACCAATGCCAACGACCTGGCTAAGTATGTTCTCGATGGCATTCAGAAAGATTCGTCTGCAACCGGCATATACCATTTTAGTAATCTGGGACAGGCGAGCTGGTATGATTTTGCCGAAGAAATATTGAATTACTCAGGAAAAATAGACCAGGTAGTTCTAAATAAAACAGGATTTTTTAAGACCTTGGCTCAAAGACCTGAATATAGTGTGCTTTCCAAGGAAAAAGCAATACAAGAGTTCGGTGAAATCAGGGACTGGAGGAACAGTCTGCGGGACTTGATCGATGAGGTTGTCTAAAAACGAGAATATGGCTAAAAGAATACTTATTACGGGAGCAGCGGGATTTTTAGGATCTCATTTATGTGACCGGTTTATCAGGGAAGGTTATTCTGTTATTGGAATGGATAATCTCATTACTGGTGATCTTAAGAATATTGAACATCTCATCAAGGAAAAGAATTTCGAATTTCATCATCATGATATCACCAAATTCGTTCATGTAGCCGGAGATCTTGATTATATATTGCATTTTGCCTCTCCCGCGAGTCCTATAGATTATTTGAAAATTCCTATACAAACCTTGAAGGTTGGTTCCTTTGGAACCCATCACTGTCTTGGTCTGGCAAAAGAAAAAAATGCCAGGATTCTTATTGCTTCCACTTCTGAAGTTTACGGAGATCCCTTGGTACATCCGCAAAACGAAGATTATTACGGGAATGTGAACACGATAGGCCCTCGAGGAGTTTATGATGAAGCAAAACGTTTCCAGGAATCCATCACCATGGCGTATCATCGATTTCACGGACTGGAAACAAGAATTGCGAGAATATTCAATACGTACGGTCCACGAATGCGACTAAATGATGGTCGAGTGATCCCAGCTTTTATTGGCCAGGCATTAAGAGGTGAGGACCTTACCGTCTTTGGAGATGGTTCTCAAACACGTTCTTTTTGCTTTGTGGACGACCAGGTAGAAGGCATCTACCGACTTTTACTTAGCGAGTATTCCAATCCCGTAAATATTGGAAATCCTGATGAGATCACTATCCTTGATTTCGCCAAAGAGATCATTAAACTAACCGGAACAGATCAGAAGATCATTTTTCAGGAACTGCCGCAGGATGATCCAATGCAACGCCAGCCCGATATTACGAGAGCCAAGGAAATTCTGAGCTGGGAACCTCAAGTCTCAAGGAGTGAGGGTATGAAGATCACTTATGAGCACTTCCGCAGTATGAGTAAAGAAGAATTGGATAAAAGAGAGCACAAGGATTTTTCAGCACATATTAGACGATAGAATGAAGGAGGGACTGGTGTCTGTCATAATGCCTGCATACAATAGCGAAGCATTTATTGCTGATGCGATTCGTTCTGTAATTTCCCAGACTTACCAAAACTGGGAACTGCTTATCGTAAATGACGCCTCCAATGATTCCACTGCACAAATCCTGCAGAAATTCAATTCCGAAGAAAATAGGATCAGAGTTTTTAACAATTCGGCGAATAAAGGTACCGCGTACTCCCGCAACAAAGCGATTGAAGCTGCAGAGGGACAGTTTATCTCATTTCTGGATGCAGATGACCTCTGGAAGGAAAATAAGCTTAAAAGGCAACTTGAGGTTCTTTCCAAGGCCAATGTCGCAGCTTGTTTCTCCAGTTACCAGTTAATGCATGAAACTGGCAAAAAAAGCAATATTATCATTCAAGCCTTACCAGTTCTAAGTCATCGCAGGTTGCTCAAAGCAAATTATGTTGGGAACTTAACTGGGATTTATAATGCAGGGCTGTTAGGAAAGATCTATGCTCCAGACCTTCGGAAGCGCCAGGACTGGGCAATGTGGCTAAGAGTTATTGAAGAAGGTGGACCTATGGAAGGAATCTGGGAATCACTGGCCTATTATAGACTTCGGAAAAATTCCATTTCAGGCAATAAACTGGAAATGCTGAAATATAATTACAAGGTTTACCGGCTTGCGGGCTTTGGCCGAAGAGCATCGCTTAAAAAAATGCTTATTTTCCTGAACGAGCAATTCTTTGTAAAATCGAAACAGAAATTAACTATTGAATAAGCGAGGTAAATTGTTTTAGTTTCCCGCTTTTTGTGCGTTTAAGTACCTCATTTTTTTGAAAGCCGATCTTCAGATCTTTTCCCACATACATTTCGATCGCCTTCATAATACTTTTTTTCTGAACCTCAGAAAGTTCGATATCGCTCACATAATCTATATGAAAAGTATCCAGGCTGGTTTGAGTAATAATAAATTCCCTGATGTTTCCGCTGTCTTCTATAATGGTTTTCGTGACGTAATAGAAAGTTAGTCCTGGAACTACTTTCCCATCTGGTAAACGGGCGATATCATTAGTACGACCCACTAATTTTTCCAGAACAGGCTTTTTAAGGGTACTTCTGGTAGATAAAGCCCCTGTATCCCCAATATCATAGCGTATCATTGGATGTGCATAGTTATATAAAGCCGTGATCACGATCCGGCCCTCCTCACCATAGGGCAATATCCTGTCATTCGCATCGAGAATCTCCACGTAAAGATCTTCAGAATTTACGATCCAGTCATGTTTAGGATCCTCGAAAGCAATAAGTCCAACCTCGCTTGCGCCGTATTCATTGATCACAGGGACTCCCAGAACATTTTCGATCAGTTCTTTATCTTTTTCAAAGAGTCTTTCAGAAGTTACAATGCATATTTTGAGACTTGGACAAAGATCCTTCAGCAGGATTTCGCGATCCTTTAAAAATTTTGCGAATAGCAGGATGGCACTGGTGTAACCATTCAGATAATTGAAATCTGCCTTTTTGAAACGTTCAAGAAAAGATTCCATTTTCTGTTCACTAAGATCAAAAATATTGAACCTCCGCCTCAGACTTATTCTATCCTTCAGTCTTTCCTGCACGTTTCCGAAGAAATCAAGAGGGATTCCGTAGAAACGGGCCTGTAATGAGGTGTTAAGATCGATCCCATACCAGGAATAACGATCCTGAAAACCGGCCCAGCTCAATGCATGAGCAAACCTGTTCTTGGCAAATATAAATGGATGCCCACTGCTTCCTGAAGTTTTCCCGACATAAGCCGACTTCGTTGTGTACGTAGAACTTAACCTATCCCTGAGCGGTTGTTGCAGATCAGATTTTTTCATGATCGGGACTTTGCTCCAATCGTCAAAACCTTCCCATTTGAAAAAGTCGCGGTAAAAATCGTTATGCTGAATATGATAGTCCAGCAATAGATTTCTCTGCCGGTATTGATACTTCTCATATTCGGCTTCGGGGATGTTCTTAACCTCCTCGAGTTTTTTTTGAGCCCGCTGAATAGGGAATTTATTGAGTTGTAAAGATAATCTGAACCAATCCAAGTGTAGAAGCGCTTTTTTAACGAATTTATTGGTGCTTCAATGTACAAACATTTATTTTTGATGCAACAATTAAAATTTGAAGCTATGAATATTCTCATTCTTGGTTCCGGTGGACGCGAGCATACTTTTGCCTGGAAGATTGCCCAAAGTGATCTATGCGATAAACTATATGTAGGACCCGGGAATGCCGGCACAGCAGCTATAGCAGAAAACCTGGATATCAATCCGATTGATTTTGCACAGGTAGGAAAAGTTGCCCTGGAAAAGAATATTGATATGATCGTGGTTGGACCCGAAGATCCTCTGGTAAAAGGAATTGTGGATTTCTTTAAGAATGATGATCAATTAAAGCATATTCAAATGATCGGGCCTTCACAGCGTGGAGCTTTACTCGAAGGTAGTAAGGAACGTGCTAAGGAATTCATGGCTCTCTATAATATACCTACTGCTGCCTATGAAAGTTTCAGTTTTGAAAGTTTACAGGCAGGGAAACGTTTTCTGGAAACTTTAAAACCTCCGTACGTGTTGAAAGCCGATGGTTTGGCTGCAGGGAAGGGAGTGCTTATTATTGAAGATCTGGACGAAGCTAAAAAGGAACTGGAAAACATGCTTTCAGGGAAATTTGGTGCGGCTAGTGAGAAGGTGGTGATCGAAGAATTCCTGGATGGGATTGAGTTAAGTGTATTTGTACTAACCGATGGTGAGAATTATAAGATCCTTCCAACTGCAAAAGATTATAAAAGAATAGGCGAGGGCGACACCGGGCTTAATACCGGTGGTATGGGGGCAATTTCACCTGTACCTTTTGCAGATGAAAGTCTAATCAAAAAGATCGAGGACCGTATCGTAAAACCAACGATAAATGGTCTTAAAGCTGAAGATATCGATTACAAAGGCTTTGTTTTTATAGGTTTGATCAAGGTTGGAGATGAACCTTATGTGATCGAGTATAATGTTAGAATGGGTGATCCTGAAACTGAAGTCGTATTACCAAGAATAAAGTCTGATCTGGTTGCCTTACTGGAATCTACCTGGAAAGGTGAACTAAATACTGCAAGTCTTGAAATTGACGAACGGTCTGCGACAACGGTGATGCTGGTATCTGGAGGTTATCCAGAATCTTACGAAAAAGGAAAGCCTATCACAGGATTGGATAAGGTGACAGAATCTCTCGTATTCCATGCAGGAACGAGTAGAACTGCAGAAGGAGTTGTAACTAGTGGTGGCCGCGTAATTGCGGTAAGTTCCTTCGGGGATGATTACAAACAGGCACTAAAAAAATCTTACCAAAGTGCAGCATTGTTGCAATTTGATAAGATGTATTTTAGAAAGGATTTAGGTTTTGACCTATCCTAAGAATGAATGTGAAGTAGATTCTCTGTTTTCTTCGTTATTATCGTTAAAGGTTTTTAGCTGCTTCATCCAGTAAAGAAAAGCAAGAAAACCAATAGCCATAAAGATCCAGTTCAATCCATTGGCAAGAAACCAGGAATCAAGTTCCAAAGCTCTCAATTCGTCTAATGGAGCGAGGAGTAACTCAAACAAATCTTCTATTCCTTCAAAAAAATCTTTCATGATCGTATCATTAATTGTGACTACAAAAATATAAAAACTACCAATGCTAACAAGCTTTTTTAGCAAATCCAAACCTATTAACTTAACGGTGATCGTTCTGCTATTGGTGATCTTTTATACCGGCGTGAACTTTTTTCACTTGGAAAATGGTTTTGAGATACTGGATTTATTACAAAAAATAGGTGTTTTGGGTCTGCTTGTTCTAAGCTTGTTCGTGCTCAATTTTATCGCAAAGAAAAATGAACTTACAAAGCGGAGTGCTTATAAAACCCTACTTTTTGCAATTTTCGCGATTAGTTTTAGTGAACTTCTGGCCAATACACCGGTAATCATTTCCAATCTTTGTATCCTGCTGGCTTTAAGGAGGATCATTAGTCTCAAATCACATAAATTCGTACAGCAAAAGATCTTTGATGCCACTTTCTGGATAGCCATTGCCACCCTTTATAATTTCTGGTCGGTATTATTCTTTCTGCTTATATTCTTCGCGATTCTTAATTTTGCTTCAGCATTCAAGAACTGGCTGGTACCTTTTGTAGCTTTCCTTGCGGTAGCCATGCTAACGGTAACTTTTCATCTACTCGTGTATGACGAATTATACACCTTAAATAACTGGTTTCAAACCAGTAATTTTGACTTTCGTCGGTATAATGTAGCATCGATACTAGTTCCATTGAGTATTATTCTGGGCTTGCTTTTCTGGACTCTTATTCAGTATTTCAGTGCGATACAGAAGGCAAGTATCACCAGAAGACCGGTATTAAGCATGATCTTGTTCTGCCTGGTGATTTCTATTGCTGTTGCGATCTTCGCGCCTACTAAAAATGGAAGTGAACTTATATTCTTCTTCGTACCTCTTAGTATCATTGCTTCTAACTATTTTGATAGCAAGAAGGATCGCATATTCAAGGAAATACTACTGGCAGTGCTAATTCTTATGCCATTTATCCTGGTTTTCCTGGATTAAACCATTTCCTTCAGATTCACCGGAATCTCTTTATAAAAATAATATCTTTGCAAAACCTGAGTATTTCAGGCCAGTTTGCATTCAATTTATATTTAAAACAACTTTATGTTTTCAGATAAAGCCAATACTATTTTTAGAGAAGTGATCGAACTCTATCATCAAAAAGATAGCGTAGAACAGGATTTCAAAAATCCTTATGATGCTGAAAAGAATCTTCTGGAACATTTACTTTTCAGAAAATGCTGGATAGATACCGTTCAATGGCATTATGAAGATATTATCCGCGATCAAAACATTGACCCGGTTGCAGCATTGACTTTAAAGCGTAAGATCGATGCTTCCAATCAGGATAGAACCGATACTGTGGAGTATATTGATAGTTACTTTCTTGAGAAATATAAGGATGTAAAGGTAAATACAGATGCTACGATCAATTCTGAAAGTCCGGCATGGGCGATCGATCGTTTGTCTATTCTCGCGCTGAAGATCTATCATATGAACGAAGAAGCCCAGCGTACAGATGCTTCAGAAAAGCACCAGATTGCCTGTAAAGCTAAATTAGATATACTTCTGGAACAACGTGTAGACCTTTCTACGGCGATCAATCAGCTTCTGGAAGATATCGAAAAAGGTGAAAAGTATATGAAAGTGTATAAGCAAATGAAGATGTACAATGACGATGAGCTTAACCCTGTGCTAAGAGGTAATAAGTAGAAATGAAAGATCAGAATAGCAATCAGCATCCATCAACTTCAGAAAATAAACATCTGTTGGTGATTCGTCTTTCTGCCATGGGAGATGTGGCGATGGTGGTTCCTGTTTTGAGCATTCTGGTTAGAACCTATCCACAGCTTACAATTACGGTACTTACACGATCTTTCTTTTTTCCGCTGTTCAGTCATTTACCAAATGTGCGTCTCTACGAGGCAGATGTCGATGGCGTTCACGAAGGTGTTCTGGGACTTGGTACCCTGGCCCGGGAACTTCGTGATGAGGAGATCGATATGGTCGCAGATCTTCATGATGTTCTAAGAACTAATGTTTTACGTTCTGTTTTTTACTTCTACGGAATTCCTTTCGAACAAATAGATAAGGGCAGAGCTGAAAAGAAAGCTCTTACACGGGAGACCAACAAGATTTTCAAGCAGCTGAAAACAACACATCAGCGTTATGCTGAAGTTTTTGAGAAACTAGGATACCCGATAGATCTTTCCAATTACACAGCAGCAGCAAGGAGGGAAATACTTCCAAGAATTTCTGATGTTACCGCTAAGCGGAAAAACGTAAGATGGCTTGGAATCGCACCATTTGCCCAGCATAGTTCAAAATTTTATCCGGTAGATCTCATGGAACAGGTGATTTCCAAGCTTTCTTCGGAAACAAGTACCAAAATCTTCCTGTTTGGAGGGGGGGAAACGGAAAAGAAACAGCTGGAAGAATGGGAATCCAGATTTGAAAATTGTGTGAGTGTGGTTGGTAAGTTGAGGTTTGCAGAAGAACTAAGTCTTATCTCTAACCTTGACATGATGTTATCCATGGATAGTGGAAATGCTCATATCGCAGCGATATTCGGGATTCCGGTTCTAAGTATCTGGGGCGTTACCCATCCTTATATGGGATTTGCTGCTTTTAATCAGCCTATGGAGAATTGTATCTTACCGGATCTTGAAAAATATCCAAAGATCCCAACTTCGGCTTATGGCAATAAAGTTCCGGAGGGCTACGAAGATGTCATGCGCAGCATTCCTCCGGAAGTTGTAGTTTCTAAAATTCAGCAGCTGCTGAATAATTCTTAAACATCATCAAAATCTACTTTTAGCGTAGAAGTAGTTGGATGCGCCTGGCAGGTAAGAATAAAACCTTCCTCGATCTCTGCATCTGTAAGGATCTGGTTTTTGCTCATTTCAGCTTTACCCTCAGTAATTCGAGCCATACAGCTACTACAGATCCCGCCCTGGCAGGAATAAGGCACATCGATATCTTCTTCCAGTGCAACGTCCAGAACCACATCTTTACGATCCATAGAAAAGCTATACTCTTCATCATCCACAACAATGGTTACTGAAGTTTTTCCATCAGTATCGCCTTCGATCACTTTTTCTTCTGAAGTGCTCGTGAACAATTCGAATTTGATCTGCTCATCACGAACATCGTTCTTCTTCAATACTTCGGTAACATGATCGATCATTTCTTTGGGTCCGCAAAGATAGAATGTTTCAAAATTGCGATCCTTGAATTTATTCTTCAGGATATAGTTTACCGTGCTTGTTTCGATTCTTCCAAATTGTGCATTTTCTTCGCGCGTACGGCTGTAAATAAACTCGACGAAAAGCCTTTCGGGGAACTTAGATTGTAATTCCAGAAGCTCCTTAAAAAAGATCGTATCGTCTACAGATTTATTTCCATAGGTTAGCACAAACCGACTTTCAGGTTCCTGTTCCAAAACAGATTTGATGATGGAAAGTACCGGCGTGATTCCGCTTCCCGCTGCAAAAGCAGCGTAATCGTTAGCGGAGTTACCAGGTTCGAAGAGAAATTTTCCTTCCGGTGGATGCACCTCCAGAATATCTCCGGCTGTAAGTTTATTATTTGCGATTACTGAAAAGCTACCGCCTTCTACTTCTTTTACGGTTACCTTGAAATCTTCAGAAGCAGGAGCAGAACAAAGAGAATAGGCTCTTCTTATTTCCCCATTTTCAGCATCATATTTAATAGTGATATACTGCCCGGCCTTGAATTGGAACTCTTCTTTCAAGTTTTCAGGAATATCGAAAGATAAACTCACCGCCTGGGAAGTTTCACGAATTATTTCCTTTATTTTTAGCGGGTAAAAATTACTCATTTTTTAATATTTGGGCGTAAAAATACAAAGTATGAAGCTTTTAAAAATGTAACAAAAGTTTAAATTTCTCTACCTATCTAAATAAACAGCAGATTTTATGTTTAGTAAGTTTCTCTGGCTGGAATGGAAATCATTCACAAGGTCGGCCAGTTTTGGAAAAAGTCTTGGATTAAAGATCCTCATGATATTCCTGGCGCTCTATTTTTCAGCCATGTTTTTATTTCTGGGCGTAGCATTATTTCCGTTGCTTAAAGAATCTTTTCCAGAACAGGATCCCTTAACGATCGTGAACAGTTTTGCTTTAACCTATATTGGTTTTGAATTTATTTTCCGGTTTATGCTGCAAAGCCTGCCGGTGATGAATATCAAACCGCTTATGGTCATTCCTGTATCCAAGAAAAAAGCGGTCAATTACATACTTCTAAAATCACTATACTCATTCTATAATATCCTGCCGCTGCTCTGGATTATTCCTTTCGGGCTGGTAAGTATCCTGAAGTATGATTATCCTGCCTGGAATGTTCTTGGTTGGATGCTCGGATTTTACGCTCTTATTTTATGTGTAAACTATTTTAATTTTATAGTCAAGAAGAAGTTCAACGAAAGTCTTAAGCAATTAATTCCGGTTATCATAGGTGTGGCAATGCTCGCTGCTTTGGACTACTTTGGTGTATTCGATATTGGAAGTTACTTTGGTGCGGCTCTAGATTATTTATATGACCAACCGTACTTAGCAGTGATCCCTTTCATCCTTTTGATTATTCTTTATCAGTGGAATCTTTCAGATCTAAGGAAAAAATTCTATCTCGACCGTGATCTAAAAGCTAAATCAAAGGAAGTGAACACCCAGGATCTTGGTTGGACCCGTAGATTTGGAAGTATTGCACCTTTCCTGCAGTTGGATATCAAACTTATTCTTCGGAATAAAAGAGCGAAAACAACCATTTTCATGTCTCTGTTGCTGTTGTGCTATGGACTAATTTTTTACCCGAACGATACCTACAAGGATATGCCGGCATTCTTTCTATTTGTGGGGATTTTTACGACCGGGGTATTTATGATGAATTTTGGTCAATTTGTACCATCCTGGGATTCGTCTTATTACTCCATGATCATGTCTCAAAACATACCCATGAGACAATACCTGGCTTCTAAAATGGGGTTGATCACGGTAAGTGTGGTGGTACTTTTAATTCTTACAACTCCCTATATATACTTTGGATGGGAAGTGGTTTTGCTCAACATTACTGCCGCTATCTATAATATTGGAGTGAACGTTCCTATGCTAATTTTCTCCGGAAGTTTTAATAAAAAGAGCATCGATCTGGACAAAAGCCCGGTGATGAACTACCAGGGAATGGGTGTTTCACAATGGCTCGTTGGAATTCCGGTTATGGCATTTCCAGTCTTCATTTTCTGGCTGGTAAATAAATTCATAAGCTATGAAGTCGCCGTGGGAACCATTGCAGGATTGGGTGTTATAGGTATTGTTTTGCGTCCGGTACTACTAACTTATCTTACGCAACGATACCGAAGACGTAAATATGTAACGATCCAGGGATTTAAACAAAAAGGAGAATAAACTTATAGGAATATGATCACAGCAACCAATCTTTCAAAAATATATAACGGAAACAAAGTGCTTGATATCGAGCATCTGGAAATTCCTTCAGGACAAAATTTCGGACTCGTAGGTAACAATGGTGCGGGTAAAACCACATTTTTCAGCCTGCTGCTGGATCTAATTCAGCCCACTTCCGGAAACATCTTCAATAAGGATATTACGGTAAGCGAAAGCGAGGATTGGAAAAGTTTTACTTCTTCCTTTATCGACGAAAGTTTCCTTATTGGTTACCTGACTCCGGAAGAATATTTCTACTTTATTGGAGATCTTCGGAATAGGAATCGGGCAGATGTAGACTCGTTCTTAACGCAGTTTCAGGATTTTTTCAATGAAGAGATCATTGGTCGCAAGAAATATCTTCGGGATCTTTCAAAAGGAAACCAGAAAAAAGTAGGTATCGTAGCCGCATTGATCGGCGATCCTGAAGTGGTTATTCTCGACGAACCATTTGCAAATCTGGATCCAACCACACAAATCAGATTAAAAAAAATACTGAAAGAACTTTCAAATACCTCTGGAACAACGGTCCTTATTTCCAGTCATGATCTTATCCATGTTACTGAAGTTTGCGAAAGGATCGTGGTCCTGGACAGGGGAGTGCCGGTTCGTGATATAACAACTTCCGAAGCTACCCTGAAAGAACTGGAAGATTATTTTTCCAGTGAGATCGTTGAGGCCTAGGAATTGCAGCTATTGGACTTTGCAAAAAGAAGTTTACTTTTACATACTAAACCAGCTGTATCAAAGTTATTCATGATACCATAAAAGGTTCATATTGAATACGTTTACCCGAATTTCACTGTTTTTACTAACTGCCGCGGCAATTCTTAGCTGCTCCAGGAAAAAGAACTCTTTTGTAAGCCGAAATTATCACGCGATCACTTCGGAATATAATACGCTGTACAATGGTGGTCTCGCCTTTGAACAGGGAAAAGAAGAGATCAACCAGAACTATGCAGATAATTACTGGGATATTCTACCTGTTGAAAGACTTGCTCTTGATGAAAATATCGTCTTACCAGATAGCGTTAGAAATCAAAATTTTGGGATTGCTGAAGAGAAAGCTGTAAAAGCAATTCAGAAGCATTCTATGCAAATAGGAGGCAAAGAGCGAAATCCTCAAATCGATGAAGCTTATTTGCTCCTTGGGAAATCCAGGTATTTCGATCAACGTTTTGTACCTGCGCTTGATGCTTTTAACTACATTCTTTACCGCTATCCTGCCAGTGACAATATCACTCACGCAAGGATCTGGAGAGAGAAAACAAATATCAGGTTAGGAAATGAAAAACTGGCGATCAAGAACCTGAAAAAGATTCTCGATTCAGAGAAACTAAACGATGAAGATATAGCCGATGCCAGTTCCAGTCTTGCGCAGGCTTATATCAATTTACAATATATAGATAGTGCTGTTGTTCCATTACAGAACGCTAGTGAATTCACCAGTAATAATGCTGAAAAGGGTCGTTATTACTATATTCTTGGACAGCTCTACGATAGAATGGATCAATTGGCAGCGGCGAATGCTTCTTTTGATAAAGTAATAGATCTGAAACGCAAATCTCCCCGAATTTACCTGGTGAATGCACATATTCAAAAGGCAAGGAATTTTGATTTTCAAAATGGTGACCGTACCCAACTACTGGCGTTGTTAAGAGATCTGGAGGAAGATCGCGAAAACAGACCATTTCTCGACAAGATCTATTTTCAGATTGGAGAATATTATAATCGTTTAGATTCCGTAGAAACCGCTGTAGATTATTATAATAGGTCTTTGAGAGCACCTTCAAGCGATATTTTCCTGAAATCGATTAACTATGAGATCCTGGCCAATATCAATTTTGATGAAGCAAACTACCAGCAAGCAGGGAAATACTTTGATAGCACCTTGACCTATATGTCTCCAGATCTGCTGGAGTTCAGGACCATTAGTAAGAAACGAGAAAACCTTGCCGATGTGATTCTTTACGAAGAGATCGCTGAGGAAACAGATAGTATTTTGAGGCTCGCGAACATGACCGAGGACGATAGATTACAGTATTTTACAGCATATACAGATACTTTAAGATCACGTGCTGTCAAAACCATGGAGTCTGGGGAATTACCTGCTTACACTGCAGGGATAGGCCCAAGAACTAATTTTCCGCAAACAAATATACCAGCTTCAGCTTCGGTTCCGCCGGCAGGTGATTTTAATAGTGGAAATGCCGGTAACATCTTTTACTTCTACAACCCAATTCGGGTTTCCCGGGGCGCGCAGGATTTCCTCCGCACATGGGGAAGCCGGGAACTGGCAGATAACTGGCGCTACGGCAGTCGTGCTATGAATCAAAGTACGGTGAATGCTGAAGAACGTTTGATGGATATTAACCTGGACAATGATCCAATCTACGATCCCCAAACCTATCTTGCACAAATCCCTACAGAGGCTTTGGTCCTGGACAGTTTGTCTGCTCAGCGAAATCGTGCAAATTATCAACTGGGAGTGATCTACAACGAAAATTACCGTGAGTACGCACTGGCAGCGAACAGGCTGGAATTTATGCTGAATAGTAATCCACAACAGAGCCTGACCCTTCCCGCAAAATATAATTTGTATTCGGTTTATAAAGCTCAAAATCGAATAGATGATTTACGAAGACTTGAACAGGATATTCTGCAGAATTATCCAGATTCGCGATATGCCGCCTTTATAAGGAATCCACAGAGCGTTCAAATGGATGAGAGTAGTCCTGAAAAGGTCTATGAACAATTATATAGAAAGTTTGAAACACAGAATTTTGCTGAGGTTATAGAGCAATCAAACGCTTATAGATCTCAGTACAACGGTAATAGTATATTGCCTAAGATAGAATTGCTGAAAACTCAGGCGATCGCAAGATTGTATGGTATCGATTCTTATGAAAATTCCCTGCAATATGTGGCTGCAAACTATCCGCAATCTCCGGAAGGTCAAAAGGCACAGCAATTACTGAATACGGCTATTCCATCCCTAAAAAATCTAGAGTTTGTAGCCGATAGTACTCAAACTAATTTTAAACTGGTACTTGCTTTTTCTGAAAGTGACGATGTTGCTGCAGATTCATTAGAAATTCAGATTGAAGAAAAATTAGAGGAATTAGACTACAGGAAAATAAAAACTTCACGGGATGTTTACGACGCTGAGCAGACGTTTGTAGTTATTCATGGATTAAGCTCAAGATCTGCAGCACAAGGATTTCTGGAACTACTTCAGAAGGATAAGAACATCAAAATTGAAGGGGAAGCTTTTGTCATGTCGGCAGAAAATTATAGAATTGTACAAATTAAGAAAAATTTAAGAAATTTGTCAGATCTTAATTAAAGCCCTACTATTATGTTTTCAGATACCAAAAAGTCCAGAAGCTCTGCAGATCAGCGAGAGCAAAATCGTATTGCATCAGGAACATTTATCACCGGTGAAATCTCTGGAAAGGGATGCTTCAGAATAGAAGGCACGCTGGAAGGTAGTCTTAAAACCCCCGGAAAGGTTGTAATAAGTAAAGGCGGAGTGATAAATGGTACGCTGGAATGTGATAGTGCAGATATTGAAGGAAACTTTAATGGCAAGTTGCTGGTAAAAGACGTACTTAGTCTTCGGGGGACGGCTCATATTGAAGGAGAAGTGATCGCCGGTAAACTCGCGGTAGAGACAGGAGCACTATTTAATGCTACCTGTGAAATGAATGGGGGTATAAAACCTCTTAAAACGAAAAATGAAAAACGATCAGCGTAACAAGTATCTGGGTTTTATAAATATAGCCTTTCAAATGGGGCTTCTCATAGCTGCCGGAGTTTTTGCGGGCATCTGGCTTGATGGTAAGTTTCCGAACAAATTTTCTGTATATACAATTTCTCTATCTCTTGCCGGGGTGTTTATCTCACTTTACCTTGTTTACAGAGAAGTCAAAAATCTGAACGAAGACGAGTAATGCAACAAAAGATTCTAAGTTTTCTCAAAGTATTTATTCCTTTTTTTATCATTTGTCTACTACTACAGTTCGTGCTGGTAAACTACCTGTTCCAGCCCGAACTTTATTATTCCACATTTGCGATCTACGCTTTTCAATTCATAGCAACCCTTATCGTTTACATTTTACTGGTACTTGTACAGCAAAACTTTAGCGATAAAACCGGTTTTGCCTTTATGGGTTGCGGACTTTTTAAGATGCTAGCTGCAGTTTTGTTTCTGCTTCCTATGATGCTGAATGGGACAGTTAATCCATTTCAGAGCTTAATCGCATTTTTTATACCTTATTTCATCTTTCTTGTTTTTGAAACTATTTACGCGGTAAAGCTTATAAACCTGAAATAAACTGCTGACTTTCAGGAAAATCATAAAATCGGAGGATAGGCAAAAAAAATATAACTGCTTCTTTCAGATAAAAATTAAAAGTATACCTTTGCACGGAAATTTAGAGCCCACAATTTTAAGTAGATCAGGTAGTATGATAGCACAGAAATCTTTAGTGATTAGCTTGTACTTTACATTGGCCTTAGCCATTTTCCCAGCCTTTATCTTTGCTCAGGAGCACGGAGAGGAGCATTCCGATCTTCGGGAAGCTGAAGAAGAGTTTAACGCAACAGAGATGATTCTGCATCATATCGGTGATTCTCACGGCTGGCATTTCTTTGGTTCCGGAGACAACTCGTATACATTACCATTACCGGTAATTCTTTATACTGAAAACGGTCTGGTAACTTTTATGTCCAGTGAATTTCACCACGATACTGAAGGTCATCATGTAGTGGAAAAGGATGGAATGCGTTTTGTAAATCTTCATGAAGATATTTACAGGCTTAATGATGGCGCAACCGCTGTGGAGCTGGATGCCGAGGATCATCCGGTAAACGCTTCAAAGCCTTGGGATCTATCTATTACCAAGAATGTGGCAGCGATGTTTTTAACGGTCATTCTGATGCTAATTTTCTTTACTAGCCTGGCCAGACATCACAAAAAGAATTCTCATGCGCCTAGCGGTTTTAATAATATTCTTGAAACACTTGTAATCTTTGTTAGAGATGATATAGCGATTCCACAACTGGGAGAGAAGAGATACATGAAGTTCATGCCTTTCTTATTATCAGTATTCTTTTTTATCTGGATCACTAACTTACTTGGTTTGTTACCTGGAGCTGCAAACGTTACTGGTAACATCGCTGTAACTGTTTCACTTGGTTTATTTACACTTGCCCTAATTTTGATTAATGGTAATAAGGATTTCTGGAAGCATACCTTATGGATGCCTGGAGTTCCTACTTTCGTGAAACCTATTCTTGCAGTTGTAGAACTTGCAGGGGTGTTTATTAAGCCTATTGCGCTTATGATTCGTTTGTTTGCAAACATCACTGCAGGGCACATTATCATCCTGAGTTTGATCGGGTTGATCTTTATTCTGGAAAATGCAGGCATCGCCGGAGTTTCGGTTCCATTTGCCTTATTTATAACAGTACTGGAATTGTTAGTAGCATTCCTACAAGCGTTTATTTTTACAATGCTGTCTGCCCTGTTTATCGGGATGGCGGTTGAGGAACATGAACATCATTAATTTTAATTATTTAATTCTATTATTATGGAGTATTTACACATTGGACTTGCAGCTTTAGGAGCTGGTCTTGCAGTTGTTGGAGCCGCTATCGGTGTTGGTAAAATTGGTGGTTCTGCCATGGATGCTATCGCACGTCAGCCAGAGGCTGCTGGAAAAATCCAGACTGCTATGATTATTGCTGCGGCGCTTGTAGAAGGTGTTGCACTTTTTGGAGTGGTAGCTGCTTTGCTAGGGGTACTTACTGTACCGGCATAGTCCTGAATTTAAAAAGATCTGTTCGTAACGGTTGGTTACGAACAGATCTTAATTAATGATTACTTAAGAACATTTTATTTAACTATATATGGATTTAATCACTCCCGATTTTGGCTTGTTTTTCTGGCAAACGATCGTCTTTTTGGTGCTTTTGTTTCTTATGGCAAAATTCGCCTGGAGACCTATCCTTAATTCTGTAAGAGACAGGGAACAGTCTATTAACGACGCGTTGGCTTCAGCTGAAAATGCTCGTAAGGAAATGCAGAATCTTAAATCTGACAATGAGCAATTGATGAAAGAAGCTCGTGCGGAAAGAGATGCTATCCTTAAAGAAGCACGTGAGTTGAAAGAAAAAACGATCGCTTCAGCAGCTGAAGAAGCGAAGTTGAAGGCAGACAGAATTGTTGCAGATGCTCAAAAGAGTATCGAACTTGAAAAACAATCTGCTCTTGCTGAACTTAAAAATCAGGTTGCAGAGCTTTCAGTAGAAATTGCTGAGAAAGTTGTGCGTAAAGAATTATCAAGTAAGAACGAACAACGCCAGATGATCGAGAAGATGCTGAGCGATGCTAAGTTAAACTAAGATATGAAAGGGAACAGAGCCGCACAACGTTACGCAAAAGCGATCCTTTCACTGGCAAAGGATAAGAATTCGGCGGAAGCTGTAAACAGTGATATGCAAACCATATCTGCTACTGTAAAGAACAGTGGTGATCTGGAAAACATGCTCACAAGTCCGGTAGTAAGAAAAAGCATTAAGAAGAGCGCGCTGCTTGAGATCTTTAAGGGTCTTAACGGTGTAACTGTTGGTGCGATGGATATCCTACTTGACAATGATCGTATTAATATTTTGCACATCGTTGCAAAGCAGTATACGATGATGTTCAACGCCATGAATAATATTCAGCATGCAAAAGTAACCACGGCTATTCCGTTGGATGCTGAGCTGGAAATGATCATTATGGCTAAGGTGAAGGAACTAACCGGTAATGATGCGATCCTGGAGAATTTGATCGATGAGAGCATTATTGGTGGTTTTGTACTAAGAGTAGGCGACCTGCAATATGATGCGAGTGTAGCCAGAAACCTGGACAGACTAAAGAGACAATTAAAAGACAACACATACGTTTCAAAAATTTAATTAAAACAGGTGCGTCCTGCGTACCATTTTATCTTGAATAATTATGGCAGAAGTAAATCCTGCTGAAGTATCAGCAATATTAAAACGACAATTATCAGGTTTTGAATCCAAGGCCTCTCTTGATGAAGTAGGTACCGTTCTAACCGTTGGTGACGGTATTGCAAACATCTACGGACTTGCAAACGCTCAATATGGAGAACTTGTTCAGTTCGAGAGTGGATTGGAAGGAATCGTTCTAAACCTTGAGGAAGATAATGTTGGGGTAGTACTTTTAGGTCCTGCAAAAGAGATCAAAGAAGGTTCTACAGTAAAAAGAACTCAGCGAATTGCTTCTATCAATGTAGGTGAAGGTATTGTTGGCCGTGTGGTTGATACTCTTGGAGCTCCTATTGATGGTAAAGGTCCAATTGAAGGTGAGACTTTCGAAATGCCCCTTGAGCGTAAAGCTCCTGGAGTAATTTATCGTCAGCCTGTAACTGAACCATTGCAAACTGGTATTAAATCTATCGATGCTATGGTACCGGTAGGAAGAGGGCAGCGTGAGCTTGTGATTGGTGACCGTCAAACAGGTAAGACTGTTGTTGCTATTGATACCATTCTTAACCAGAAAGAATTTTACGATGCCGGTGAGCCGGTATTCTGTATATATGTAGCAATTGGGCAGAAAGCTTCTACCGTTGCTGCAATTGCCAAGACACTTGAAGATAAAGGTGCGCTTGCTTATACCACTATTGTTGCTGCAAATGCATCAGATCCTGCTCCAATGCAGGTTTATGCTCCATTTGCCGGTGCAGCGATTGGTGAGTACTTTAGAGATACAGGTCGTCCTGCATTGATCGTTTATGATGATCTTTCCAAGCAGGCGGTTGCTTACCGTGAGGTTTCTCTTTTACTTCGTCGTCCACCAGGACGTGAAGCATATCCAGGGGATGTATTCTTCCTTCACTCAAGACTTCTTGAGCGTGCAGCGAAGGTGATCGCCGATGATGATATTGCGAAGCAAATGAATGATCTTCCAGATAGCTTGAAAGATAAGGTAAAAGGAGGCGGCTCTTTAACAGCACTTCCAATTATCGAAACTCAGGCGGGTGACGTTTCAGCATATATCCCAACAAACGTAATTTCGATTACAGATGGTCAGATCTTCCTAACATCAGATCTATTTAACTCGGGTGTACGTCCTGCGATTGACGTGGGTATTTCAGTATCTCGTGTGGGTGGTAACGCTCAGATCAAGTCGATGAAAAAGGTTGCAGGTACATTAAAACTTGACCAGGCTCAGTATCGTGAACTTGAAGCATTTGCTAAGTTTGGATCAGACCTTGATGCATCAACCATGAGTGTGATTTCTAAAGGTAAACGTAACGTGGAGATCCTTAAGCAGGGACAAAACGATCCTTACCCGGTAGAAAACCAGATCGCGATCATCTACGCTGGTTCCAAGAACTTACTTAGAGATGTACCGGTAGAGAAGGTGAAAGAATTTGAATTAGAATATCTGGATTACTTGAATTCTAAGCATAGAGATACTCTGGATACTCTTAAAGCAGGAAAACTTACAGATGAAGTAACAGATACTTTGACTAAGGCTGCTAAGGAACTTTCAGGGAAATACAAGAAATAGTATTGAGTACTTAGATTGAAGATTTTAGATCTTTAATTGAAGTATTTACAATTCAAAATTATATAGGTATTGAGTAGTTACTATTAAGCAACTACTCAATACTCAATACTAAAACAAAATGGCAAACTTAAAAGAATTACGTAGCAGGATTACTTCGGTTTCCTCAACGATGCAAATTACCAGCGCTATGAAAATGGTGTCAGCTGCAAAGTTGAGCAAGGCTCAGGATGCGATCACATCCATGAGGCCTTATGCTGAAAAGTTAACACAATTGCTACAGGATTTAAGTGCTACTCTGGATGATGATGCGAACAGCAAATTTGCTGAAGAGCGTGAGGTAAAAAGAGTGCTTATCGTAGCTATATCTTCTAATAAAGGTCTGGCCGGTGCTTTTAATACCAATATCATCAAAAAGGTAAAAACTAAGGTTGCTGCAGACTATCAAAATACAGAAGTAGAACTTCTAACTCTTGGAAAAAAGGGTAATGATATTCTGAAGAAAACCTTTGAAGTATACAAGAACGATAATACGATTTTCGATGATCTATCCTTCGAGAATGTTTCTGCGATTGCTGAAGAGCTTATGCAGGTATTCGTAGATGGTAAATTCGACAGGATCGAGCTTGTTTATAACCAGTTTAAGAATGCCGGAACACAAATCGTGATGGATGAGCAGTTCCTGCCTATTGAGCGCTTTGAAACCGAATCTGAAAAGCAACTTGACTATATTTTTGAACCATCGAAAATAGAGATCGTTAAAGATCTTATTCCAAAGTCATTAAAAATGCAACTTTTCAAGGCTCTTAGAGACTCTTTCGCTTCTGAGCATGGTGCACGTATGACGGCTATGCATAAAGCGACAGATAATGCTAAGGAACTTAGAGATGACCTTAAATTATCTTACAACAAAGCAAGACAGGCTTCTATTACTAATGAGATCCTTGAGATCGTTGGTGGAGCTGAAGCTTTGAACGGATAAGCTTATTAAATATACTTTGAAATGCCCTCCAAATGGAGGGCATTTTTTGTTTGGTACAGCTTTTGTTTTTATATCTTCAACTTTAAAAATCAACAATATGAAAAAATCACTACTAATGATAACCGGAATTCTGGTATTGAGCATTTTTGCTTCCTGCGGCAGTAATAAAGATCTTCAGGAAAGAGCACCTGCCCAATTCGCTGATGTTTATTACACATATACTTCGGAAGGTATTCAGCTCAATATTCCAGTTTCAGTAATTCAGGAGGAGCGTGTAGATCTTCAGGCCGTTTATTTCCACGGTATGAAGTCTCCTCTTGTTAAGAGCGAAGAGAATTCCAATATCTATATAGCCAACTTTAGAGTTGGTGCCCAGGATATGGTGATGGATGTGGACCCTAAAAAGGAATACGGTAACAAAATGCCACAAATGCCTGAAGAGAGTCCGTTTAAAATAGATCAGGACGAAGCCATTCTGGTATTTGGACAGAATGAGAAAACCAAATTCTATAAGCTTACTGGAATTGTGGAAAAGGAAGAGTAGCCAGAGCGGTTTTGTTATTTAAATTCAGATATTTGTAGCAAACCAACCGGCTCCTTTGAGTACTATTAAAAATCTCTTTAAGCAAACTTTCGTTTACGGCCTGGCTACTGTCTTGCCAAGGATGGTTAGTTTCCTTTTAGTTCCCCTATATACCGATATTTTACCGAAAGAAGAGTACGGTGAAATTTCGGTTATTTTTGCTTATTTCGTTTTGATCAATGTTATCCTTGCCTATGGTATGGAAACGGCATTTTTCAGATTTTATAATAAGAGCGAAAATCTCAATAGTGTTTTAAGCACCTCTGGATGGTCACTGGTGATCACTTCACTTCTGTTTACGGCAAGAATCTGATCGTTTGCCTGCAGCCCGATTTTTTCTGCAATCCCACCCTGTACAACGTCACGTAATTTTGGAATTTCATCGAGGTAAGCTGGTGACTGGATGCCGATCATGTAGAGCAAGGGCATGCAGACCAGTGCAAAAAGCAGGTTCATTGCCGGACCTCCGACAAGGATGTAGATCCGTTGTAAAATGCTTTTTGAGGCGTAATTGGCAGGGTCCTCTGGATCCTCATCGGTCACGTTCTGGCCGAAAAGTCTCACATAACCGCCAAGGGGAATCCATGAGACTTTGTATTCGGTGTCTCCCACCTTTTTTCCGTAAATGGTTGGAGGAAATCCGATGGAGAAGGTTTCAACGCGAACCCCGACGTGCTTGGCCGCCATGTAATGACCCAGTTCATGGATGAAAATGAGAAAGCCCAGAACGGCAATGAAAGTGACCAGGGTTAACATCTGAAGAACTTTGCTTTTTTATTTTTATTGGAAATTCCAGGGTCGAAGAAGTGGAATTTTAATTTTGACAAAATAATTATGACACAGGAAACCTGGTGGGAAAATATGTTTCTCAGGCGGCATCCCTTTTCAGCAACAACCTTTGAGCCTCGTCCCGCCCCCACTGATCTGCCCTTAAGGCATCTTCCAGTGAGTGAATGTTCTTCAGGTATTCTGGGCAGTCAGGTTTTTGGTAGAGGCTGTAAAATCCGGACATCACGGTTTCTAGCAGGTTTGCAATATCGACGAATCGGAGATGACCATTCAGATAGGATTCCACCACCGCCTCATTTGCTCCGTTCAGGACGGCGGGCACACTCCTGTCCAACCTCGCTGCCTCTATGGCCAGGTCTAGGCAGGGATAGCGTTCGGATTCGACTTTGGAAAAATTCAGGCTCCCCACCTGTGTCAGGTCCAGTTGAGGCAGATCCAGTTCAAGTCGTTCAGGCCATCCCAGGCAATAGGAGATAGGAATACGCATATCCGGGAGTCCAAGCTGTGCCAGTATGGAACCGTCACTAAATTCCACCATCGAATGAACAATGCTTTCGCGGTGCACAATGACCTCAATGTTTTCGACCGGCATTTCGAAAAGCCATCTTGCTTCAATGACCTCAAGGCCTTTGTTCATCATCGTCGCAGAATCGATGGTGATTTTGTTGCCCATTTTCCAGTTTGGATGCCTTAAGGAGTCTTCCAGACGGATTTGAGAAAATTGCTCCAGGGGTAAATCCCGAAACGGTCCTCCGGAAGCCGTCAGGACCAATTTCTTGATATTTTTCTGGGAACGCCCATCCAGAACCTGGAAAATCGCATTGTGTTCACTGTCGGTCGGTAGGATGTTTGCTCCGGTTTTTGAAGCTTCTTCGAGGACAAGACGAC
>NZ_CAJWRQ010000043.1 GCF_913046405.1 uncultured Christiangramia sp. | reverse complement strand
TAGGCCTGCCGCTAGCGTTCATCCTGAGCCAGGATCAAACTCTTCATCGTTAAATCTTAAATATATTCAACAACTACTAAAGAAATTGCTCAGTATGACTTTTCTAGTCTTAATTCTTATACACTTGATTCTATCTCCTAAAAGATAAAACCCTTTGTCAATTCAATATATCAATGAACTTAATTGGTCTCCCAATCTGTCTTGTTAAAACCTAAGGAATCGAACCTTATTCTCTCACCCCATCCGGTGGTTTTCAGTAATTTCAGCCTGTAATTTGTGAACGTTTGCTTGCTCTCAAAGCGGGTGCAAATATACAACGCTTTTTCTTTATCAACCAAAACTTTTTTAATAAAATTTTTAGTTTCTTTTTCTAAAGCTTTCCTAACTTTAAACTCTCCCAACCTTCTTATGAACGTCGCTTCGTTTTCAAAGCGGGTGCAAATATAAAACTAGTTTTGCTCTCCAGCCAAATAAAATTTAAAGAAATTTAATTTTTATTTTTTTGCCTTAGACCAACAATAGCCTAGCCTTTACATACCTTTCAGTGAACTCTCGCCCTGCTCTCAAAGCGGCTGCAAATATACACTAACTTTTTCCTTTCTACCAAACTAAAGTTTAATAAATTTTAGTTTAATTTTTTAAAGCCAGATCCTCTCACATCACCCACCATTACTACTCTCAACGAACATACGCCTTGCTGCCAAAGCGGCTGCAAATATACACCCCATTTTTAATTACACAATGACTTTCCGAAGAAATTATTCGATTTATGCTAACCGTAAAGACTTCAGAGAAAAGCTGCTTAAAATAGAACAGATAACGGCATTTTTATATCAATTCAGCAAGTAAAAATCAAACAAACTCCTGATATGATAAATTCAGTCTAAAGAATACTACAGGAAAAGATCCCAAACCAGCCCAAATCTTACAAGAAAGTCGGTATATGGATAGTCTGGAGCAGAGAAATTGTTGTTCCCTGTAACCAGAGAATTTAAATGCTCCAACTTAAAGAAGATTCTTGCTTTGTCCACTTTTGCATTGAAGAAATAGTCCACTACGGGAAATCCACCAATTTCTTCTTCATTCTGAACATAGAAATCTGCAAGGATGGGATCGTACGCATTCGCTTCATACTTCGTGAAATACTTAAAAGTGAAACCTGTTTGAAGATACAGTGCCTTATCGAACCAGAAATCTTTATAGTATATAGAATTCCTGGTAACCAGATCTGGAACATTAAGAACGGCTGCTCCTTCGAGTACATTCTGATACATTATAGTATTGTAGCTTCCGAAGAGACCAAAATCAAATTCTTTTTCAGCCTTCAGCTTTAAGTGCCTAACCGGCTGATCATATTGAAAAGGCTTTACCGACCCATTTTCATTTTCAGCAAAGTACGTATAGTTATCAATTTGTGATAGTGAAAAATTTATGTTCGCATACTTTTCAGAAGAAAGACTGGCGTATAATCTCTGCGAGCTAACGTTATCAAAATCGTTCTGCCAGTTATAGTTGATGTAATCATTCTGATAGAGCAGAAAGTTGAAATTAGGCAAACTGCTATTTTGATCGAAACCAAAACGGATACTATTTTTATTATCAAATGCATAACCAGCGGAAATATTCAGGTAATTACCGGAAAAATCATCATCAAGATTGAGTCGTCCGGCAGCCTTAAGATCAAAATCACCAATACGCTCGTGGTAAGTAGCGCCCAGATGCAATAAATTTCCAAAGATTTTATTGCCTACTACAGACTCCTCTGTAATATACACGGCGTTATAACCATAATCATAATTCGTATGCCCGGCTTTTACGGAGAGTTTTCCAAGTACATCATTTTCAAAATTCACTGCGGCTTCATTAAAGGTTGTGTATAGTCGCGTAGATGTTTGCAAATTAGTAGCCTCAAAAGAATCACCATAAAGAGCATTCTCAGCAGTTTCCTGATTAAAGACAAACTTTTTGTAACTATGATCAAAGATGTGAGAAATACTCAGATTGTTGGTAGAATCCCTGGGATCTGTAATTTGATATTCATGATCAATAAAAAACCTTTTCCCAAAGAGAGTACTCTCAGCATCCTCGTATTTGACATCGAGTACAGATCTATCATCGAACTCTTCTTCCTCGGCAATATATTGAAGTACAGCAAGGCTATCAAGTCCTCCGTTTTCCTCGTTCATTAGATCCTGAGAAACGAAATGTGCTTTTATACGATACCTATCATTAGTGGTATTATAGGAGAACCCCATTCTAAGATTTCCGGTGCTGGTCAAAATATTCTGGTATTTACCTAATGCCCTAGTTCCCTTATATGCAATAAACATATTTAAGTTCTTAGAAGTATTGATAGTAAATAAAGCATCGAGCTGCTGCCCCTGTTCCGGTACAGTCTTGAAATAAAGCTGAGTCCATGGCGTTGGAACCTGATAATAGTTGATATCACCCACTTCCATAAAATTATAATGTCTTGCTTCTGCTCCAAATCCGGGGAATGCTTTGCTATTATTCTCAGTGTAACTAAGAGCATTGTAGGTTTGTCCGGTATTTGAAAATGGTAGTAGCTCAAAATTATCCTTTCTCAGATAGTTGAACTTGTAATCTTTTAACATAGTAAGCGTGGTATCCAGGTGAGTAGTATCATTCTTTACCGAAATGATCTTATACAAATCTACCGGTGGTATGCTATCTTGTTTTTTCTGTGGTTCGGAATTCTGCCCAAAATCTTCCTGACTAGCAGCAGAAAATGAAATTAATAAAAAGAAAAAAGTTAAGGCTCTATACATGTAAATATAATGGTAACGCAAATTTATAATTTATAATGTAAGAAACTCTGTGAAATTAGGGAATAAAAAAAGCCGCTCTAAATCAGCGGCTTTCTATAAGATATAAAGAATTTAATTATTCTCCATAACCAGCATTCTGAGGAATATTTGAGTTAGCGTCAACTTCTGCAGCCGGGATCGGCAATGCAAAGTTAAAACTTCCATATGCAGGACCTTCATGTGTTTGAAGAACTGGATCTGGGTTAGGAATATCCATCATAGTTCTCGCAAGGTCATGAAATCTAAATCCTTCAAAAGCAAGTTCTTTTCTTCTTTCAAGCAAGACATTATCCTTAGAAGCAGAATCATATGACATAGCACCACGATTCTCAGGAATCATATTTAGCCAATCTAAAGCATCACCAGAATCATCTCCTGAAGTTTCTAATAATGCCTCTGCGTAAATCAATACAACTTCCTCATATCTAATAACCGGAATGTTGTCATCATAAGGAGCAGTAGAAGGATACTTTCCAATATTTCTAAGAGTTCCGTTAGCGTCAACACCTATAACAGTCTCAGCTTCGTAATCTGTAGAAGGATCATATTCACTTACACCTCTTACATCACCCTCATCATAGATAGCAGCGAGATTAGGAAGAACTACAACATCACCGTAAGCTCCTTGCTGATAGATATTAGCTAGACCATTAATACCCTCATTGTCAATATCTGATGCAGCAATTTCAAAAATTGAATTCGTGCCACCATCAGAAGAGAATGTGCTAAGGAATGCATCTTCAGATACTACTGAAAATTGCCCTGAATCTATCACAGTTTTAGCTGCATCAAGAGATCTCTGCCAGTCACCGAAGTAATTCGCGATTCTAGCTTCGATTGCACTAGCAGCATAAGTACTGAAGTACTCAACTGGTGCACTAGCACCCATAAGACTTTTAGCCATATCAAGATCTGCGTAAGCCATGTCTCTTACTTCCTGTACAGTATTTCTACCTGGAAATAGTGCTGTATCATCTCTAAAAGCTGTAACGTAAGGAACACCAGCAGCAGATAAACCACCGTTATTCACATTTTGCTGACCATAGAATTGCACAAGGTTGAAGTGCGCTAATGCACGTATAACATATGCTTCTCCTTTAATTTGATCAATCGCTGCCTGATCTCCAGTTATTCCTTCAGAATTGATAACAATATTGGCAGAACCAATTACAGAATAAAGTCTTGACCACAACGTTTCAACAACACCGGAAGTTGGAAGTAAATCCATTCTAGCTTCTGCAACGAACCTGTTAGAGTTTGCATTAGAGGCAGTATTATCAGAGAAAACTTCTCCAAGAATTATATAATCTCTACCATAATAATCTGTCAAGGACATTCTATTATAGGCTCCGTTAATAATTGCGTTGAGATCATTTTGCGTGTTAACGCTAATGTCGATGTCTTTTGATTGTTGAAGAGTAGGATCAAGATCCTCATCTGAGCAGCCAACGAAGACGCCGCATCCAATCATTAACATAAATAAATATTTAAAGCTCTTTTTCATTTTTCTTAAAATTTAACGTTAATACCTAAGGTATATGATTCAACTGGTGGAGTAGTCAACCTAGTAAATCCATCAGCTCTTGTTTCTGGATCCAGTTTAAGACCATCCTCTTTTACCCAGGTATATATGTTTGTACCTCTTAGTGTTAAGCTCAATCCATCAAGACCAATTTCATTAGCCCATGCAGATGGAAGATTGTAACCGAAAGATAGATTTTTCAATCTTACATAATCACCATCATAAAGGTGTCTAGAACTAGTTGCATGGAAGTTATTGTTCTGAGCATAGTTTACAGCTGGAACGTCAGTAACGTCACCAGGCTGTTGCCATCTGTCCATTAATTCCTGAACCCCGTTGTAAGTACCTAAAGTAAAGCTATTAGTTCTCAAGTAAAACTGAGCATATTGCTCATAGATCTTGTGACCTCCCTGGAAGTATGCATTAGCTTCAGCAAAGAAACCTTTGTAATCAACACGCATACCTAAACCACCTGAGTAAGTTGGAAGAGCATTCGCTCCCTGATCAACTCTCTGAGCAGCGTTGTAGTTAGAAGTAACTTCACCGTCTACACCATTTACAAACCAAGTTGGAAGTCCAGTTTCAGTATCTACACCTGCCCAGGTTCTCATGAACCAGGTATTTACAGGAAGACCACTACGTGTTGTAGTATAAACACTACCAGCATTAGGATCAAGTTCCTGACCATCTGCACCTGTTGCTAATTCCACAACCTCATTTTCTACTGTTGCATAGTTAGCAGAGATGTTCCAATTGAAGTCTTTAGTACTAATGATATCGAAACCTAACTCAGCTTCAATACCAGAGTTTTTCATTTCTCCGATGTTACGAGTTTGAGAGCTGAAACCTGTAGTTAGGGATAATGGTACAGCTAATAATAGGTCATACGTTCTTCTGTTATAATAAGAGAATGAACCAGTCAATCTACTATCGAACATTCCAAAACTAAAACCTAAGTCATAAGTTTCACCTTTTTCCCAAGTAAGGTCATTATTTCCAAATTGAGAAGGAAAACCTGCACCGTTACCAGCATAGTTAGCACTATATGTAAGCAAAGCCTGGTACGAGTTTAAACCAATGTTGTTGTTACCAGTAATACCGTAAGAACCTCTTAATCTAAGAGTATTAAACAAGTCAGTATTCATGAAATCTTCTCTATGAACATTCCATGCAGCACCTACAGAACCGAAAGTACCAAAACGCTCTCCAGATGGAAATCTGGATGAACCTTCACGTCTTATAGTACCATCAACAACATACTTACCGGCATAGTTATAATTTAGTAGCCCTAGGTAAGATACATTGATCCAGTCTGTGTATTGAGAATCTGCATCAAAAGCAGCACTTGCAGTGTTGATCTGAATTAGACCATCAACTGGAAAGTTTTGACCATATCCAAATAGATATGAGTTCTGATTCTTCTGATATTCAAATAAAGTTGTCAGATCAAAATTATGATCATCAGCCAATGTGAAACCATAGTTGAAAGAGCCCTGGTAAACCCAGTTGTAGTTCTTTTCATCACTTACAGTTGCATCTCCATTAAAGTCGTCTGCATCACCTTCGTAACGGTTTCTATATGCAGTATACTCGTTCAACTGGTAATCCATACTTAATCTGTTAGAAAAAGTAAAATCTGTAAAGATCTCCCAGTCAAGTTTAGTATTTACTAATGCACGAGTCAATGCGTTTCTTGTAATATTATTATCCTGTACATAAAAAATGTTTGGAAGAGATCCAAAAGGAAGGTTAATATTCAAAGATCCATCTGCATTATCAGGATTATTGAAAGGGTTCATTAAGTATCTTGTGATAAACGGGTTTGAAAAGAAAGTACCGTTTTCTAAAACCGGGTTCTGCTTAGTATTAGACACATTTACAGAAGTCGCTAATTGTACGTTATCACGCAATTTTCTATCGTAAGAGAAAGCTCCGTTAATTCTTTCAAATTCACCACCAATAACAGTAGCTTCAGTGTTGTTATAACCTACAGAAGCATAAAAATTAGAAAGATCATCACCACCAGAAGCAGACAACGTGTAATTTTGAGTTAAGGCATCATCATTTCTAATTCTACCATCCCAATCGTAATCTGTTCCATCAAAATCAGCAGTTGCTGGTGACAATAGATTGAATCCAATCGCAGTATCGATAGCGTTATCAACCGTAAAACCGAAATCACCGTTAGTACCATTAGCACCGTAAGCATTATTTAAAGCTTCTCTTAACAATGTTTCACGTTGAGCTCCTGTTAGAGACTCACGCTTGTTGAAAGCATCGTTTTGAAAACCTACCTGACTGCTAAAAGTAAATGAGGTTTCACCTTTTTTACCATTTTTAGTTGTCACAACGATTACCCCGTTTGACCCACGAGCCCCATAGGCTGCTGTAGCAGATGCATCTTTCAAAACAGTAATACTTGCAATATCCTGGTTGTTGATAGAAGCCAATGGATTTAAAGATGTTTGGTTCGCACTACCAGAAATGTTGGCGTTAGAAACTGGCACTCCATCAATAACGTAAAGAGGATCATTATCAGCATTAATAGAGCTAATACCTCTAATACGAATATCCTGAATCGCACCAGGCGTTCCAGAAGATTGAGAGATCTGAACACCAGCAACTTTACCCTGTAAAGCTTGCTCTACAGATACAGTTGGAGATTCAGCAATCTCATCACCACCAATTTGCACAGATGATCCTGTTACTTCTTCTACACCTTTGGTGCTATAACCTAATACAACAACCTCGGCAAGAGCATCAGCATCTGTTTGCATAGTTACATCGTAAGAATCTGCAGCTCCAACTTTAATGTCCTGAGGTGCAAACCCAACGTAACTAAAACTCAATACAGAACCATTTCCAACCTCCAGTGTATACACACCATCGAAGTTAGTCTGAGTTCCATTACCTGTACCTTTTTCAAGAACAGTCACCCCAGGTAGAGGCAAACCCTCTTCGTCAACAACCGTTCCTGAAACGGTTTTGTCTTGTGCAAAACCAATTTGCACGACTAACACCAGTAACAGCGTTAGGAATCCATGTAATCTTTTTTTCATTATTTCGTTAAATTTGAATTAGCCTGCGTCAAAAATGCTAATAAATCCTTAACATACCAAAAAAACTTACATTTTAACTTATTAAAATTTTAACAGGCTCAATGAAAACGTTGTAATTCACTGCATCCTTAACCCCTTTAATTGTTAAAAGATTACAATCTTAAATGCATATGCTAAAATCTTATGATAAATCAAAACTTGTGGCGGGAACCGATGAAGCCGGTCGGGGCTGCCTCGCAGGGCCTGTTACTGCTGCTGCTATCATTTTACCTAAGAACTTTAAAAACAAGATTTTGAATGATTCCAAAGTCATGAGTCTAAAAAATAGGAACCTTTTAAGAAATCTAATACATGAAAATTCCTTCGATTTTGCAGTGACTCATGTTTTTATGGAAGAGATTGATAATATGAATATACTAAATGCGTCAATTACGGCGATGCAGAGGTCTATCATAAAATTGAAGACCAAACCAGATTGTATCATTGTTGATGGCAACAGATTCAAACCTCTGGACTCCATACCTCACGAGTGCATTATTAAAGGTGACGGTAAGTTTCTTAGTATCGCAGCGGCTTCTGTTCTGGCAAAAACCCACCGCGATGAGTATATGGAAAAGATTCATGAAGAATTCCCTATGTACAACTGGATAAAGAATAAGGGGTATCCTACCAGGGAGCATCGAGCTGCGATCGAAAAGTATGGTATAACCAAATACCACCGGAAAAGTTTTAAACTCCTGCCCGATCAATTGAAGATTGAATTCTAAGTTTATATTTTTGTAAGCCTACCTATTATATATGAACAAGTTTCTAAGTCTTATTTTCTGCCTGCTCCTTATTTCCTGTGCGGAAGATTCTGATAGTATTCTGAATAACACAGATCTTATACCTGATTCTGCGGAAGTGATCTTCGTTTCTCCTTCCAGCGAGCAACTTGAAAAAGATCTGATGCAACACGAAGCTATTTTTAACAGTGGAGACCTGAAAGATTTAACCAATGACGCGAAAGATCTTTTGAAGTATATCAATTCTGCAAAAGAAACCACTCTTTATATAGATAGCGACAGTATAGGTTCTAAATTTTCGGTTTTGATCATTCACAAAGATTCTACTTCCTTGGCGCTGGATAGTATTCAAAACAAACAGGTGGAAACTTTTAATGAAGAAGATATTCAGTTTAAGAAGGTGAAGCTGGAGAAATCTGAATTTTACCAGCGTGATATCGCCAACCTGAGCATCTTCAGTAAAAGTAAGTATGCCATCGTTCAGGCGAAGCGAAGTAATAAATCGAATCCGAGGGAATTCGAGAAAGCGTTGGATGCTTCAGATCCAAACAAGACCTCATTAATCTATGAAGATAGTATGAATGTAATGTTCTTTTCTGAAATGTTCTCCGAGGCAGATCTTCCGAAGAAAAAAGGAAACTGGAATGTACTGGACCTGCATGCGAATGAGTCTGAACTTATTTATAACGGGATTTCAATACATCCTAATTCCGAAGCCTCTAAAAACTTTACCTCTATAGCCGACTTTAAACATGAGGTCGCAAGGTTTTGCCCGGAAGAATTTATCACTATAGTTTCTATAAGTTCAGGGCTGAAACTTCAAAACAAGGATACAACCGCTAATCTGGACTTTCTGGATAAAATAAGTGACATTTCAAGTATCAAGGTGAAACCCGGAAATATCCATATTTGGAATGCAATTGATACCGAACTGGTTAAAAACCGACTTTTCCAAGAATATGAGCTTAATGAACGATTCAGGGAAATTGATATTTTTAAGGGAGATTTTGCTGTACCGGAATTGTTGCTAGATCCTGAAATTAACCTAAGCTCCGGATACTTTATTGTCATTGATCATTTTATAATAGCTTCTGAAGAGATCTCCGTCCTCGAAAACTTAATCGTTAATTTTCAAAATGGCAAGACGCTATCAGAAAACCCACAATATGTAAGAATGTTGAATTCGCTGTCATCTGAATCAAGCATGCTTGCGATAACGAATATTTCCGCAGCGAAAGAATTGTGCACCCTTGAAGCATCTGACTTTAAAAAGGGTAGCCTGGCTGCGTTTCAAGTGATTTCAGAAGAAACGTACGATCATCTACACGGTATTATCGCAGAACCAACGGAGGCCGACCGACTTTCTAAAGGCGCTGAACAGATTGCAACAATTACCACCAACCAACCTATCGCAGGAATTCTTCAGTTCTTCCGGAATCATGAAACAGACCAGATGGATATTCTGGTGGAAGATTCAGGAAATCAACTCAGCCTGTTTTCCAACAAAGGCAGCATGTTCTGGACTAAAAAACTGGACAGCCAAATTTCAGGAAAAGTGCACGAAGTAGATCTCTTTAAAAATGGCAATAAACAACTTGCTTTTTCCACTAGCTTTCAACTTGAAGTGCTGGACCGCAAAGGCCGCGATGTAAAACCCTTTCCTAAAAAGTTTAATGATGCGCTCACGCAGCCTCTGGCAGTATTTGATTATGATAATAACAGGAAATACAGGTTTGTTCTGACTCAGAATAATAAAGTTTACATGCTTGGGCCAAAAGGTAACAGTATTAAAGGTTTTGATTTCGACGGAACAAAAAGCACCATAATCAAAGCGCCAAAACATATTCGCCTTGGAAACAAAGATTATATTCTGGTTCAGGAAGAATCGGGCAGATTACAGATCCTGAGTCGGCAGGGTAGCATTCGTGTTCCTACCTCGAATAATTTTAATACTTCTGAAAATGAATGGTATGGCTATAAGTCTGATTTTATCATTACTCAACCTGAAGGCAACCTTATTGAAGTCGATCAAAATGGAAAAGTGGATCTGAAAAGCCTCGATCTTGCAGAAAACAATCGTTTAGTAGCAAATGCAAATCATCTTGTTTACCTGAATGAAAACGAACTTGTGATCGATGATTCCAGTGTCAATCTTGATTTCGGACTCTACACCGATCCGCAACTATTTGAAATCGGACGCAAGACCTATGTAAGTATTACCGACACCCAGGCGAAGAAGGTCTATGTATTTAATGAAAAAGCGGAATTACTTCCCGGCTTTCCAGTATATGGAACTTCTGAAGTTGATCTTGCAAATGCAGATCTGGATAAACGCCTGGAAATGATCGTTAAAGGTGGAGATAATGAGATACTGCTCTATAAGCTATGATCTTAAACCAACTCCGCTTCGAATAACTGACTAAAATGTTTCATCAATTTTTGCTGAACTTCAGCCATATCGACTTCTTTCTGACCTAGCTCTACATTCAAGGAAGTTACGGCTTTGTCCTTAATTCCGCAGGGAATAATATGATCAAAATAGCCAAGATCTGCATTGACGTTCAGAGCAAAACCATGCATGGTTACCCATCTGCTAGCTCTAACACCCATGGCACATATTTTCCTGGCGAATGGAGTTCCCACATCCAGCCAGACACCGGTTTCTCCAGGGCTTCTTTCAGTTTTTATTCCATATTCAGATAGTGTGAGAATCACCATCTCTTCAAGTAATCTCAGGTATTTATGAATATCAGTAAAGAAATTATCGAGGTCCAGAATAGGGTAGCCAACTATCTGTCCCGGCCCATGATAGGTGATATCCCCTCCTCTATTGATCTTGTAAAAACTGGCATTTTTTTTCTGCAATTGCTCTTCAGACAAAAGAAGATTGGTATGATCGCCGCTTTTTCCTAAAGTGTAAACATGAGGATGCTCCACAAACAGCAAATAATTTTGGGTAGCGATATTTTCGTTCTGTCTCCGGTTCCTGATCTTTTGATCCAGAGTATCCTTAAACAGTTGCTCCTGGTAATCCCAGGTTTCCTTATAATCCTTGCTTCCCAGATTTCTAACTTCAACTTCCTTATTCATACTTTAAGACTTGGGATTATTTAATATAATGAGCGCAGCAATCACTCCGGGAACCCATCCCAGCAGCGTAAGTATTAGTACGATTAGAATTGAACCACAACCGCGATCATAAACTGCCAGCGGGGGAAATAATACCGATAGAATTACTCTCCAAATACTCATATTCACTAATTATAGAGGCAAAGATAGAATTATTATTTCGGCTTTTAATTGCATTGTATGGCAGGCTGATAGTCACTATATTTGCATCCGCATTTTTGTTGAATGCATAAAAAAAATTATATGCAGCAGTTATCAGAACAGGAACAAATTAGACGTGAGAAATTATCGGCGATACGCAAAGCCGGAATTAATCCATATCCAGCCGATCTTTTTCCGGTAGATCATACTACTACGAAAATCAAGCAAGATTTTGCTGAAGGTAAAAAGGTGGTGATCGCAGGAAGACTTATGTCAAGAAGGATCCAGGGAAAAGCATCTTTCGCTGAACTTCAGGACTCTAATGGTAAGATACAGGTATATTTTAACCGTGACGAAATTTGTACTGGTGATGATAAGGCGAAATACAATGATTTCTATAAAAAATGGCTTGATATTGGCGATTTTATAGGAATTGAGGGAGAGTTATTCAAAACTCAGGTAGGAGAAATGACCGTCATGGTAAAAGATTTTCACCTGTTGAGTAAGTCATTGCGACCACTTCCACTTCCAAAAACAGATAAAGACGGGAATACCTACGATGGTTTTACAGATCCTGAACACCGCTATAGACAGCGTTATGCAGATCTTGCGGTGAATCCAAAGGTGAAAGAAGTTTTCGTTAAGCGTACGAAACTTTTCAACGCCATGCGTAACTTCTTTAATGATAAAGGATATTTTGAAGTTGAGACGCCAATACTTCAGCCAATTCCAGGTGGTGCAGCTGCAAAACCTTTTGTATCACATCATAACGCCCTGGATATTCCACTATACCTAAGAATTGCGAACGAGCTATATCTTAAAAGATTGATCGTTGGTGGATTTGATGGTGTATATGAGTTTTCTAAAAACTTCAGAAATGAAGGAATGGACAGAACTCACAATCCTGAATTCACGGCGATGGAAATTTACGTGGCTTATAAGGATTATAACTGGATGATGGAGTTTACCGAAAACCTGCTCGAGCATTGCGCCATGGCAGTGAATGGTAAAACTGAAGCTACCTTCGGAAAGCATACCGTAGATTTCAAAGCTCCGTACAAGCGGGTTACGATGACCGATGCCATCAAGCAGTTTACTGACTTTGATATTACCGGGAAATCTGAAAAAGAGCTATATGAGGCTGCTACTAAAATGGGCATCGATGTAGACGAAACCATGGGTAAAGGAAAACTGATCGATGAGATCTTTGGAGAGAAGTGTGAAGGAAACTTTATACAGCCAACTTTCATCACAGATTATCCTAAGGAGATGAGTCCGCTTTGTAAGACTCACCGCGATAATCCTGAGCTTACAGAACGTTTTGAATTAATGGTTTGTGGTAAGGAGATCGCGAATGCATACTCCGAGTTAAACGATCCAATCGACCAGAGAGAAAGATTCGAAGAGCAATTGAAACTATCAGAAAAAGGAGATGATGAGGCGATGTTTATCGATAACGATTTTCTTCGCGCACTGGAATACGGAATGCCTCCAACATCAGGACTTGGAATCGGGATGGACAGGCTGATCATGTTCTTGACCAACAACCAGTCGATACAGGAAGTTTTATTTTTCCCTCAAATGAAACCCGAAAAGAAACAGGTAGAACTATCGGAAGAGGAAAAGTCGGTGTATACTTTATTGAAGGATGACCAGGTTCATGACATGAATTTAGTAAAAGAGAAAAGTGGCTTGAGTAATAAGAAATGGGATAAAGCCTTAAAATCTCTTCGGAAGCATAAAATGATCGAAGTGTATAAGGAAGGTGAAGTTCTTAGCATCAAGATTGCTTAGTTCTGAAAATCATATTTGAAAAAAAGAGGCTGAAAAGCCTCTTTTTTTTGGTTTGGATATTCCCGAGTTTCTATTTCCCAAACATTCCACCAAGCTTCCCCGCCAAATCACCAAGATTTCCAGCATCTCCGTCGCCTTTTAGATAAGAATCAAGATGTTTCGACATTGTTTCAGGCATTCTATCCTTTAATATTCCAGAGACCACCTGTACTGCAATTTTTGCCTGAGATTCAGAGATTCCAGCTTTTTCTGAAACCATTTTTACTATTTCTTCCATAATTTGAGTTGTTTTAGTTCTAAAATCAACCAAATATAACAAAACGACTCTTAAATTTTATTCCTTCAGAATTATAAATTCTTTTAACTAAATTTTAAACCTTTCAGCATTTTGCTAGTCCTAAAACTGCCGGGGGCTAAAGGTTCACCATAGTCGGGAATATGAAATCTTTACTTTCTGCTCAACTTATTAACTAAAAACAAACTATTTATGATTAAGAATCAGAGCTTTAAGCTTATGCTTATCGCCCTTTCGTTATCGGTTTCCAGTTGTGCTGTTTTTCAGAAACAGGATAAAAAGGATGCTAAAACTGCTTCATCTGAAGAATCCAAAAAGGATAAAGATGGAATGAAGCCTTACGCAAAGGTGATCACCAAAGATGCGAAATCAGACGAAGGTCTGTTCACCGTTCATAAGGTTGATGAAAAGTATTTCTACGAAATTCCAGACAGCCTTTTTAACCGGGAAATGCTTACCGTTACAAGAATCGCTAAAACTGCCAGCGGAATTGGTTTTGGTGGTGGAAAACAAAATACTCAGGTTCACAGATGGCAGAAAAAAGGTAATAAGGTGCTACTAAGAGTAGTTTCTTACGATATCTATGCTGCAGATTCTCTTCCAGTACATGAGGCGGTAGTAAACTCAAACTTTGAGCCTATTGTTGAATCATTCGATATCAAAACAGTAGGAAAAGACAGTATCTCTAAATCTACTGTGATTGATGTTACAGATCTTTATACCAAAGATGTACAGGCACTTGGATTGCCCGACAGAACCAGAAAACAGTACAAAGTTTCCAGGTTAGATGATAACAGATCTTATATAGATACGATTAGATCTTACCCTGAAAATATCGAAATTAGGCACGTAAAGACCTATAATGCTGGTGATCCACCATCCAATGAGAGTCTTGGTTCCATTTCACTGGAATTCAGCAATTCGATGATTCTTCTTCCAAAAGTTCCTATGGAAAGAAGGTATTTTGATGAACGTGTTGGTTGGTTTACTACTGAACAAACAGATTATGGCCTTGCGGCTCAAAAAAGTGAAACGGTGGAATATCTTGACCGCTGGAGACTTGAAGTTAAGGATGAGGATATCGAGAAATTCAAAAATGGAGAACTGGTTGAACCAAAAGAACAGATTGTATACTATATCGACCGTGCAACACCAGAGCAATGGGTTCCATTCATCAAGCAGGGAATCGAAGACTGGCAGGTTGCTTTTGAAGCAGCAGGTTTTAAAAATGCCATTATCGCCAAGGATGCTCCTACTGTAGAAGAAGATCCGGACTGGAGTCCTGAAGATGTAAGATATTCTACAGTTAGATACCTTGCTTCTCCAATTCCAAACGCAAACGGACCTCACGTAAGTGATCCACGTTCGGGAGAAATTCTTGAATCTGATATTAACTGGTATCACAATGTAATGACTCTTCTTAGAAACTGGTTCTTCGTACAAACCGCAGCTATTAACGAAGATGCGCAGGGGGTTGCCTTTAAGGATGAAGTTATGGGAAGACTTATTCGCTTTGTTTCTTCCCACGAAGTTGGACATACTTTAGGTTTACCGCATAACATGGGAAGTAGTGTTGCTTACGCTGTGGAAGACCTTAGAGATCCGGAATTCACGAAAGAATTTGGAACAGCTCCATCTATTATGGATTATGCTCGTTTCAACTATATAGCACAACCAGAAGATGGTGATGTAGCGCTGATGCCAGAGATCGGGCCGTACGATAAGTACGCAATCGAGTGGGGCTACAGACCAATTCTTGACAAAGAAGGAAAGGAAGAAAAAGAAATTCTTGACCAGTGGATCCTTAAGCATGCAGGAGATGCTAAGTTTCGCTTCGGAAGACAGCAAAGTGGTGTGATAGATCCAAGTTCTCAAACTGAAGATCTTGGTGACGACGCAATGCTTGCCAGCGAATACGGTATCAAAAACCTTAAGAGAATCGTTCCAAAATTGATCGAGTGGACTGCTGAAGATGGTAAGGATTACGATGATCTTGATGATCTTTATGGTCAGGTACTTTCACAGTACAATCGTTATATGGGTCATGTAACCGCTAATATTGGTGGTGTGTATGAATATTACAAAACCTATGATCAGGAAGGTGCAGTATATACTCATGTAGATGCTGAAAAGCAGGAAAGAGCTATGAAATTCCTACAAGAGCAATTATTCACAACTCCGGAATGGATGATCAACCAGGATATTTTCAATAAGATCGAATTTGACGGTAATATTGAACGAATTCGTGGAATGCAGGAAAGAACTCTAAATAACCTTCTTGACTTCGGAAGAATGGCGAGATTGATGGAAAACGAGGAGATCAATGGGAAAGATGCTTATTCTTTACTGGATATGATGACCGATCTTAGAAAAGGCCTATGGAGCGAGATTTACAATGGAAGATCTATAGATCGTTATCGTAGAAATCTGCAACGTGCTTACGTAGAAAAAATGGGTGAACTAATGACTGAAGAGCAGGATGAGATCCCGGCACGTTACAGAAGCTGGGTTACCAGAAGTAACGTAAATGTGGCACAAAGTGATATTCGACCAGTTGTACGAGGTGAACTTACTACGCTACAGAGACAGCTTAGAAACACAGCAAATTCTGGAGATACGCTAACGCGCTATCATAAGCAGGATCTATTGAAAAGAATTGACCTCATCCTTAACCCGATGAAATAGATTTTTATTTAAATGATACAGAACAGGCAGGATATTTGAATCCTGCTTTTTTTATTTAAACCTTTTTTAAAAAAGGGGGTCTTATTTGTATAACTTAAAATGTTGGAAGATGAAAAAGATGATCACCATAGTATTTCTTGCGCTTGGCTTGAGTACTTTCGCGCAGGAAAGAGGAGAAGGCCGTAAAGATCTTAGTAATGAAGAAATGGCTACGCTTAGTGCAAAAAGACTGGCGATGCAGCTAGATCTCAACGAAGACCAGGAAATGAAGCTTAAAACACTTTATATGACCAGAATGGATGCGAAAGAAGAAGGCCGTGCAGAAAATGCTGAAAAACGCGCTGAAATGATGGAAAAGCGTGAGGAGATGAAAGAGAAGCGTGAAGAAATGCGTGAAAAACGAGAGAACGAATCTGAAGAAATGAAAACAGAGCTTCAAAAAATTCTTACTGCAGAGCAATTCCAGAAATGGGAACAACTACAGGAAAAAAGACATAAAGGTAGAAGATCTGGAAATGGCAGAATTCGAAACTAAAAATTTAGGTGTTAAGTTAAGTGTTAGTTAGTTGAAAAAACGGGATCTGAATAGATCCCGTTTTTGATTTTCAATCCTTCAGATCTGCGGATTTCAACCTCAGCGCATTCGCAATTACTGAAAAACTACTAAAGCTCATCGCAAGAGCAGCAATCATTGGTGAAAGTAAAATTCCGAAGAATGGATAAAGTACACCCGCTGCGATAGGAACACCTACTGTATTGTAAATAAGTGCGAAAAAGAGATTTTCCTTAATGTTCCTCATCACTTTCTGGCTAAGTAAAATCGCCTTTCTTATACTTCTTAGATCACCATTAACCAACGTAAGAGCAGCGCTTTCTATAGCCACATCTGTCCCGGTTCCCATGGCAATTCCCACATCTGCCCTGGCAAGTGCCGGTGCATCATTAATCCCGTCTCCTGCTACTGCCACAATTTTCCCACTTTTCTGCAGTTTTTCGACCTCTTCCAGTTTATGATGAGGTAACATTCCAGCTTTATAATTTTTTATTCCAATTTCACTGGCCACTGCAGCCGCAGTATTTTTATGATCCCCTGAGATCATGATCACATCGATGCCATGATTTTGCAGATCTGAGATCACTTTTTTTGTTCCTTCCTTGATCTTATCGGTAATCACCACATAACCTTTTGTGGCAGCATTTATAGCTACGTAACTTACTGTATTTCCTCTCTGTTGTTCTTCGGAAACACTTGCGGCAACATCTGAGGGAATTTCAATGTTATTAGAATCCATCAGAGCTTTGTTACCTATCAAGACTTTGCTTTGCTCATATATTCCCGTAACTCCCTTACCTGTTTCCGACTTAAAATCTGAAGTTTCTATAAGTTCTATTTCGTGCTTTTCCGCATAGTCTACAGTCGCTTGTGCCAAAGGATGTTCACTATTCGTGTTCAGACTGGCAATAATTGCTGTTAACCTTCCTGAAGTATATTCCGAAGAGACCGAAACTACTTTATCCACACTCGGCTTACCTTCTGTTAGGGTTCCGGTTTTGTCGATTATGAGCGTATCGACCTTATTTAGCCGTTCTAAGGATTTTGCATTTTTTATTAATATTCCATTACCGGCACCGCGACCAATACCAACCATCACAGACATTGGAGTTGCCAGACCCAGGGCACATGGACAGGCGATGATCAAAACAGCAATTGCATTTACAAGCGCATAAACCAGTTGAGGTTCTGGACCAAATATCGACCAGACTATAAAAGTGATTACCGAAATAATCACCACTACAGGTACAAAATATCCTGAAATTTTATCAGCTAATTTCTGAATAGGCGCCTGGGATCTACTGGCTTCATTTACCATTTTGATGATCTGGGCAAGTAGGGTATCATCCCCCACTTTTTCAGCCTGCATGATGAAAGATTGATTTCCATTGATCGTCCCGGAACGAACTTCATCTCCCTTCATTTTATCCACCGGCACTGGTTCTCCGGAGATCATCGATTCGTCTATACTACTTTTTCCTTCTGAAATCTTACCATCCACAGGGATCTTATCTCCTGGCTTGATCTTTAAAAGATCACCTTTTTCAATTTTGCTGGTGGAGATTTTCTCTTCTTTACCGTCCTTGATTCTGAGCGCAGTATTTGGTTGTAACTTCAACAATTCTTTGATAGCCGAATTGGTTTTGCTGTGTGCTCTGGCTTCCAGCACCTGTCCCATTAACACCAAAGTAAGGATGACGGTAGCGGCTTCAAAATAAACATGTACCGTACCCGATTCTGTTCTGAATTGCACCGGAAAGAAATCTGGCACCAGCATTCCAAAAACACTGAAGATCCAGGCTACTCCTGCTCCAATTCCAATGAGTGTAAACATATTGAGATTCCACGTTACGATAGACCTCCAGGCACGCTGAAAAAACATCCAGCAGGCGTAAAATACTACAGGAAGAGATAGTCCAAATTGGATCCAGTTCCAGGTCTTGACATCAAACCAACTTTGTAAACTGTTATTCGGAACCATGTCTGACATGGCAATAATGAAAATTGGGAGTGTAAATCCTATGGCGATCCAGAACTTGCGAAGTAGTTTTTTATAACCTTTTTCTTCGGCTGAAGGTTCCGGTTGCTTCGGCACAAGATCCATTCCGCAAATTGGACAATCTCCGGGTTCATCCTTGCTTACTTCGGGATGCATAGGGCAAGTAAATTCAACCGACTTTTGATTGGTATTGACCTCCTCTACAAGGTCCATCCCGCAAACCGGGCAATCACCAGCTTTTTCGTAGGTTTTATCACCTTCACAATGCATAGGACAATACCAGACACCCTTCCCGTTTCCAGCAGAATTTTTAACTTCTGATATTTTTTTAACTGGTCTTTCTGTGCCAGGCATATGGATCGTATAGTTCCCTCCTGCTTCTTCCAGTGCATTTTGTAATTCCTTCAGCGAAACTGGTTCTTTCATTTCAAGAATTGCTTCTTCATGATGAAGATCCACTTCCGCAGCATCAATTTTATCAAGATTCCCAAGTGCTTTTTGAACATGCATCTTACAACCATTACAGGTCATTCCATGAACATCATACTTTTCAACGATCTTCCCATTAATATTTGTTTGGAATTCTTCAATACCATAATTCCCGCCTTCGGACTCCAGTTTATTTCTAAGTACCGAAATATCAAGATCCTGTTCTGCCGATAGAGTCGCAGTCTCATTATGCAAATTCACTTCCACATGATCCACAGCTTCAATCGCTGCCAGAGTTTCTTCCACATGCTGGCGACAACCATTACAGCTCATCCCCGTAATTCTATAAGTTCTTTTCATAAGGCATCATTAATTTGCAAAAATAAGGCTAGTTGTCACAAGTAAGTTTTAATCCTATGCGAATAACTTTCAGAAATTAAAAAAAGCTCTGTGTTATACAGAGCTTTAAAATTTATGCTGCGTAAGCTTCACAGGCTTCTACGCATTCCCGGCAGGCTTTCGCACAATCCTGACAATGCTTGTGTTCGTGCTTTCCACACTCATCTGCACAGGCCTGGCAAACTTTCTTACAATAATCTACTAATCCCTGTACATCCTGGTAACTGGTCGAAAGTACCTGATTTAATGTAGAGCACACCTCTGCACAAACTCGATCTGTCCTGATGCAATCTTTCATCATTTTGACATTCTCCTCGTCCAGACAGGCATCTGCACAATAGTTACAGTGGTTAATACAATTCCCTAGAGCGCTAATAAGTTTCTCATTTCTCATAATCAATTGATTTTAAGGTTGAAACTCAATTTAGCAAGGAAGTAGCGCGACGACTTTTAAAATTTTGCTAAGTTCTTTCAGTTTTAAAGCTTTTTAACTTCCGCAGCCATAGATTAAGAACTTTTAGGATCTAGCCTTTCCCAAATCTAACCGATGAGCAAGTGAAACTATTAAAAATCTGCTGGGATTTTAGTGGTGCTTTCCATAATGGTCCGTGCAATTCCGTAAAATCTACAAATTAAACTCGCCCAATGACAATGAGCCATGAAAAAACTATGCATGTCAGCAATAAATTTTCCGCGTGACTTAAGTTGAATCTTCTACCGTAGCTCACTGATATTAAACAAAATACTTTCTAAAATAAATGCTAAGCCTTGCCGGTGATCCAGCCTCCACCCTGCATAGAAGTTGTAGTTTATAAAATAACTATAGCGATAAAGACACAAAGCAGAACGCCTATGATGATAAAGATTTCCATAAAATTTTATCGATTGGAAAGAAAACTAGAAAATTCTTCATCCTAATACATTCTCGCAATATTAGAATTTGAAATACAATGCTAAACCGAATCCAGGTTCTTCCTGTTCTTCCCTTCCATTTGGCGATATTCAGAAGGCGTAAGACCAGTAGCGTTTTTAAACGAAGTGGATAGATAAGCCGGAGTAGAATATCCAAGCAAATCAGCAATTTCAGCAATTCCAAGCTCATCATAATCCAGTAATTCCTTAGCGCGTTCTATACGAACGGCATTGTAGTATTTCTGAATACTCTGACCTTCACTTTCTGAAAATTGATGGGTAATATGACTATAATCAAAATTGAGTTTAGAAGCCAGTAAAGTCGATAGCTTCGTATTGGATAATTTATCCGAATAAACCTCCTCAATGATCGTAGATTTGATACTGTTCACCAGTCTTAGATCGCGATCCATGATAATTTCAAAACCAACTTTATCAAACTCCTTTTCCAGAATTTTAAGTTTATCAATTTTCAAGGGCTTTTTCAGAATGACTTCTCCAAGCAGAACCTCATCGAAAGGAATATCGAGTCTCTCAAGTATCTCGCTCACGGTCATAATACATCGCTGGCATACTATATTTTTAATATGGATTCTAAGATCTTGCAAGGTTTTTTCTTTAAGTTAAAAGGATCCCGGTAACTGGAATTACCGGGATTCTCTCAGTTCTACTGAATAGTTTCATCTACTCTTCCACATTTTAGCATCTTATCACCGTAATATGGATTCCTGATCTCTTCTGAAGTCGCATACCAGTAATCTCCTTTTCCTTCAAAAGCCATCGGGCAGTATTGCTTATAGATCTTCCCTGAAGAAATAGCACCTTTCAATACCGGATCCATTGCTGCAGTTAATTCTGAAAAGATCTCTCTTTGTACATTAACGTCCTGCTCTTCAGAAAGTCTTGCTGCGATCTTCGCGATCTCTGAATTTTCTTCGGTTAAAGTAGCTTCTAGCTCATTCGCAGCCTCCGCGGTAGCTTCAGCATCTGTTTGTACAAGGGCATCTTTTACCAAGATATACTTCTTAAAAGCTTCATCGATTGTAGCATTATTAAACTCCGCTTCAGTTATGTCTTCTGAAGTGTTATTGATTTCCTGCTGTTCTTCTACAGTGGTTTCTTCCTGTTCCTTCTTGGTTTCTCCACAAGATTGAAATACTAAACTTCCGGCTACCAGGCTCAACATTAGTAAACTTCTTAATCTCTTTTTCATTTTCGATTATTTTAAAAATTTAAATTTATAGAAACCAACGCATAAAATATCATTGAGTTTCATTTTACTTGTTTTCTAATCTATCGATCATTTTTTTCATTTCAGCGATCTCTCTTACCTGTGCCTTGATGATCTCATCAGCAAGTTTTCTTACTTCGGGATCATCAATATCGGCTCTTTTACTAGTTAAGATTGCAATGGAATGGTGCGGGATCATTGCTTTCATATACAGCACATCACCAACTACCGGACTTTGCGCTCGAACAAGACCAAGTGCACCTAAAAACAGAACAAGACTTCCCGCATAAATTGCTATATTCTTCTTCCGGTTTTTATACATTTTTAGCATCATAGAGAGCATAATCACTGCCATTGCTGAAATTCCCAGGCAGGTCATATAAAATCTAGTAAGGCTGAAGTAAACGTGGTCAATTTCATAGGTGTTCATATACATAGTTATGTACATAGCAATAAACGATAACCCGAGCATTCCAAAGAATCTACCGTAATTGCTTCCTTTCATTTCGTGATTAGATGTTGATTTGTCATTCATGATTGTTGGTTTTTGATGGTTTATTTCAATATTTCGGTTACCTCTCCACAGCTTAACATAGCGTCCCCGTAATAAGGGTTTCTCACAACATTTTCCCGGCTTAGCCAGTCTGCACCCTGGTTAGAGTGAGCCATAGGACAGTGTTGGACATATAATTCATTTTTGATATTTGTCATATTCCTTGTGATCCCAATGATCTGTGCCGAAAGTATTCTGAAATGATCCCGCTGATATACAAGGTCTGTACTTTTTGAAATTGCCGTGAGCATTTCAAGTATTTTTTCTGAATGCGCAACGAGCATTTTATCTGAAGTTCCTGATTCTATATTCTCAAGTTCTGCTTTTAATTCTGAAGCTAAAGAGGCAGCCTTACTTCCATCTGAAGCTACCAGCGCATTTTTTAATTCAAAATATGTATCAAGACTTTTCTCAAATTGGGATTCAAACTTAGCTGAAAGTTCCGTTTTCATTCCAGGAACTGAATTCGCTTTGGATCCACCGTTCATCATACTATTCTTTCCCTGAAGCTGAGCTG
>NZ_CAJWRQ010000042.1 GCF_913046405.1 uncultured Christiangramia sp. | reverse complement strand
CCGAAGATTTATTTATAACCTCCCTTTCTCAAAATGAAGCATTAATATTAGCAGAATCATATGCAATTGATAATTGGAATGTTAATTTAGATAATTATGAAAATATTGAGAAAAAACAAGACAAGCAACCATCTGAAAGGATTGATCATACTTTTGTTTATGGTCTTCCGGAAATAAATAAGGATAAAATACAGTCTGCCAGTTTCATTGCGAACCCGGGATGTTTTGCTACAGCGATTAGCCTGGCGATTCTTCCATTGGCACAGGCAGGTTTATTGCTGGAAGACGTCCATGTGAATGCCGTAACTGGTGCAACCGGTGCTGGTACTTCGCTTTCTAAAACAACACATTTTACCTGGAGAGACAATAATTTTTCAGCTTATAAAAGTTTTGAGCATCAGCATTTGCAGGAAATCGGGCAGAGTCTAAAGCAGCTGCAGGAAAATCATAGTGCCGCCATCAATTTTATTCCGAATAGAGGAAATTTTTCAAGAGGTATTCATGCAACGGCATACACAAAATTTGAAGGTAACCTAGAAGAGGCAAAATTGATGTATTCCGAATTCTATAAAAATGCCGCGTTTACTTTCATTACTGAAGAGGAATTGCACTTAAAACAAGTGGTGAATTCTAATAAGTGCCTGTTGAGGTTGCAAAAATTTGATGATAAATTATTGATCACAAGTGTGATCGATAATCTACTGAAAGGTGCTTCAGGACAGGCTGTTCAAAACATGAATCTAATGTTTGGTTTTGAAGAGAAAACAGGTTTAAATCTAAAGGCAAGTTATTTCTAAAAGTAAAGTGTTGGAGGATGTTATTTATTACATAAGAATGATTGATAATTAAAGCGATATGAAAATAGCAATTATAGGTGCAGGGAATCTGGGTGTTTCCATTGCAAAAGGCCTCATATTTAGTAATGCGTTTACCACGCTATACCTAAGTAAAAGAAAGATCGAAGATATCCTGGATTTTGAAGAATATGCAAAAGTTCATGTAACTTCCGATAATCTTGAAGCAGTAAAAAATTCTGACATTCTGATCTTTGCCGTTCAGCCCACGCAGTTTGAACGCATTCTTGAGGAGATCAAAGATGAACTTACAGATAAGCATGTTTTAATCTCAACAGTTACTGGCTTTAAGATTCCCAGGATCGAAGCTATCATTGGTCAGGATCATTACATTATCAGGTCAATGCCTAATACGGCGATCGCTGTTGGGAAATCCATGACCTGTTTGTGTAGTAATGAAGCAGGTGAAAAAAGGATTAAGATCGCAGAAGCTATTTTTAACAGACTGGGAACAAGTATTATCATTCCCGAGAACAAAATGCAGGCAGCAACGGTAATTTGTGCCAGTGGTGTTGCTTTCTGGATGCGTTTAATACGTGCGACCACTCAGGGAGCTGTACAACTTGGTTTTGATGCGAAAGATGCGCAGGAGCTTTCTATGCAAACCTGCCTGGGAGCTGCCAGTCTTTTGATAGAATCCGGTAAACATCCGGAAGAAGAGATCGACAAGGTTACCACTCCAAGAGGCTGCACCATAGAAGGGCTTAACGAGATGGAGCATAACGGCCTGAGCTCTTCGCTCATTAAAGGAATACAAGCCTCTTTTAAAAAGATTAATACAATATCAGACCAGTAATTATGGAGTTATTTGATGTTTACCCGTTATACGATATCACCCCGGAAAAGGGTGATGGTTGCTATGTTTATGATGAAAGTGGCAGGAAATACCTGGATCTTTATGGAGGTCACGCGGTCATCTCGATTGGTCATGCGCATCCAAACTATTTACAAGCCATACAAACTCAGGTGGCGAAACTTGGGTTTTATTCCAATTCCATCAAAAATCCCCTGCAAAATGAACTTGCTGGTAAACTGGAAGAAATTTCTGGAATCAGGGATTATGCGCTGTTCTTATGTAGCTCTGGAGCTGAAGCTAATGAAAATGCACTAAAAGTCGCTTCTTTCCATACGGGCAAGGACAGGATCATATATTTCGAGAATGCTTTTCACGGTAGAACTTCTGGCGTAGTGGCGATTACCGATAATGAAACCATCAAAGCACCATTTAATAAAGGTCATAAGGCTACCCGATTAGCATTTAATAATATAGCTGCATTAGAGACTGAATTCAAGAAAGGGGATGTTGCAGCGGTTATTTTTGAAGTGATCCAGGGTGTTGGCGGACTTAATGAAGCAGACTCCGGTTTCTATAAGGCCGCAGCCGATATTTGTAAGGAGTACAATGTCATGCTAATCGTAGATGAGGTACAGTCTGGTTATGGCAGAACAGGTGATTTCTTTGCTTTTCAGAAACATGGAATCAGGCCTGATATTATTAGTATGGCCAAAGGAATGGGGAATGGTTTTCCTGTGGGCGCAATTTTGATCGATAATAAAATTACTCCTCGCTACGGAATGCTGGGTACGACTTTCGGCGGAAATCATCTCGCCTGTGCTGCGGCGATTTCAGTTTTGGATACTATTAAAGAAGAAAACCTGATGCAGAATGCTGCTGAAGTTTCAGAATATATCCGGGAGGAAGCAGCTAAGATTTCAGAAATAAAAAAGATAAAAGGTCGTGGTTTGATGATAGGACTGGAGTTTGACTTTGAGATCGCTGCACTTCGGAAGGAACTATTATTTGACTTCCAAATATTTACCGGGGCATCATCCAATAAAAAACTACTCCGAATCCTACCACCATTAACTATTCAGAAAGAACATTTTCAGGTCTTTTTTGAAGCTTTACGGCAAGCATTGATAAATCAAAAAATAAGCTCTGAAACTTCCTAAGGAGCACTTCAGAAAAATAATTATATCGTCCATAAACTTCGGTTTTCAGAAAAAATATAAGAATGAAAAACTATATAAACCTATCAGATATTGAGGATCTTAAAGCTTTGATTCACGACGCACGAGCCATGAAATCGAATCCTTCAGAAGACAAACCTGGAAAAGGTAAGACTCTGGGGATGTTATTCTTCAATCCAAGTCTTCGTACCCGTCTAAGCACTGAAAAAGCTGCCAGATTACTGGGTATGGATGTGATGGTCATGAATGCTGACAAAGATGGTTGGGCCTTGGAATTTGAGGATGGTGCGATTATGGATTCAGACAAGGCAGAACATATAAAAGAAGCAGCTGCGGTACTTTCACAATATTGCGATATCATCGCGGTAAGAGCATTTCCAGGCCTTAAAGACAGGGAAAAGGATGAAACTGAAGTGGTGATGAATAGTTTTAAACAGTACGCTTCAGTTCCCATAGTGAATCTGGAAAGCGCTACTGGCCACCCGTTGCAGGCTTTAACAGATGCGATCACCATTCAGGAATTAAGTGGGAAATCCCGACCAAAGGTGGTATTGACCTGGGCTCCCCATCCAAAGGCCTTACCACAATCTGTAGCGAATTCTTTTACTGAAGTTATGCAGAAAATGGAAGTTGATCTTGTGATCGCTAATCCTGAAGGATATGATCTGGATCCAAAAATTCGAAAAGACGTTCGTGTTGAACATGATCAGCAAAAAGCATTTGAGGACGCCGACTTTGTGTATGTCAAAAACTGGAGTAGTTACGAAAAATACGGTCAGGTACTCGAGTTGGAAGAAAACTGGACCGTAGATCAGGCTAAATTAAAAAATACCAATACTGCAAAAGTGATGCATTGTCTTCCTGTAAGGAGAAATGTCGTAATTGCTGACGATATCCTGGATAGTGATAATTCCATTGTGATCCAGCAGGCGAATAACAGAACCTATGCAGCCCAGGCGGTGTTAAAAAAATTATTGGAATGCTCGAAATAGTTCACAATCCGGCGACAGATGTTCTTAATGTCATTAAGATAGGAGGGAAGCTCATAGAAAACAAGGAGCTGCTCGATTCTTTCCTGAAAGATTTTGTTCAGCTGAAAGGTCCTAAAATTCTTGTACACGGAGGTGGAAATAAGGCTACTGAAGTCGCAGGGAAATTAGGCTTTAAAACTCAGATGGTAGATGGCAGAAGAATTACGGATAAGGATTCTATGGAGGTGATCACGATGGTTTATGGCGGACTTTTAAACAAAAGTATCGTTGCACAATTGCAGGGAAATAAACAAAACGCGATCGGACTTTGCGGAGCAGACGTTAACGTATTAATTTCCAGAAAACGTGAAGTTAAAGATATCGATTACGGCCTGGTTGGAGATGTGGTAAAAGTGAATACTGCATTTATCAAATCACTTTTAAAGCAGGAGATCGTGCCCGTATTTTCAGCGATCTCTTCTACGGAAGATGGAGTTTTGCTGAATACTAATGGAGATTCGGTCGCCTCAGAAATAGCGATTGCCATGAGCAATATCTATACAACCCAGCTTTTTTACTGTTCAGAAAAGAAAGGAGTTCTAAAGAATATGGATGATGATACTTCAGTAATTGCTGAATTGAATTCAGATAAGTATCAGCAATTGAAAGCTTCGAAAGTGATCACAGATGGAATGTTGCCAAAACTTCATAATTGCTTTGAAGCCATTAATAGGGGTGTTTCAACCGTCTATTTAGGAGATGCTGAACTTTTGAAAAAGGGTGCAACACATACAAAGATTGTGAGCTAATGCAGATCAAAGAACTTCAGAAGGAAGCATTGCAACTATTGCAGAACCTCATCAGGACCCAGTCTTTTTCAGGGGAAGAAGATAAAACTGCAGACTGGCTTGAACGATGGTTTACAGACCACAATATTCCGTATCAGCGAAGCCTCAATAATGTCTGGGCGACCAGTAAGCATTTCGACGATACAAAACCAAACCTGTTGCTCAATTCACATCATGACACGGTAAAACCAAATTCAGCTTACACCAGAGATCCTTTCGAGGCAAAGATTGAGAATGGTAAATTGTATGGTCTTGGAAGCAATGATGCCGGGGGCTGCCTTGTTTCTCTATTGGCTACATTCACGTATCTTTATTCTGATGAGATTTTAGGTTATAATATCATTTTCGCCGGAACCGCGGAAGAAGAGATTAACGGAAAGAATGGTATTGCAGCACTATTACCAAAATTACCGAGGATAGATGTTGCCATTGTCGGGGAACCAACCCTGATGAATCTTGCAGTAGCTGAAAAAGGTCTTATCGTTTTCGATGCCGTAGTAAAAGGAACTCCTTCCCATGCGGCTCATCCAAATACTGATAACTCGATCTATAAAACTGCGAAAGTTCTTAACTGGTTCGAAAATTTTAAATTAGAGAGAGTTTCTGAAAGTCTGGGAAAAGTGAAAGTGACGGTCACGCAAATCAAGGCTGGAAGTCAGCATAATGTAGTGCCCGCTAAGACGCATTTGGTGATCGATGTTAGGGTAAACGATAAATATAGCAATGCAGAGATCGAGCAGATTTTAAAAGAAAAAGCGCCAGTAGATGAAATCACTGCGAGAAGTTTAAGATTAAAATCGTCTTCGATCCCAATAGATCATGACCTAGTTAAGGCAGGAATTGAAATTGGGATGGAAACTTATGGCTCGCCAACACTTTCAGACCAGGCGATGTTAAGCTGTCCTTCCCTTAAATTAGGACCGGGAGATTCTACAAGATCACATTCGGCTGATGAATTTATTTATGTAAAGGAGATCGAAGAAGGTATTGAAAAGTATATAAAGTTGCTTGAGAAAGCTCTTAGGAAATAATATCACTGAAATTGTTGCGCGGAGCCTGTCAAAGTGCGGCAAGATCAGTGCAGCAATGGTAATAATGTTAGGCTGAAATTGTTCAACTTCTCATAAGATCTTGAATTAAGAAATTCAGCGAAGTCAAACCAGTTCAGGATAACGGATAATAAAATAAAAACTATGAAACTCTGGGATAAAGGCATTTCAATAGATAAGCAGATCGAGAAATTTACCGTGGGAAACGATCGTGAACTCGATATGCATCTAGCTAAATATGATATACAGGCGTCCACAGCACACGCTAAAATGCTTGGGAAAGTAGGGATTCTGGAAGTACAGGAAGTAGATTTATTAGTTTCAGAATTGGAGCTATTGAACCACCAACTCGAAAACGGTGAATTTAAGATCGAGGAAGATTTTGAGGATGTGCATTCCAAAATCGAATACGAACTTACTTCCAAACTGGGAGATACTGGAAAAAAGATTCATACGGCCCGATCAAGGAACGACCAGGTTTTAGTGGCTCAGCAATTATATTTTAAAGAAAACCTGCTGGAGATTTCTGCAAAGACCAGGAATTTGATCGATGTTCTTTTAAACCTTGCAGAGGAACATAAAGAAAAACTACTTCCCGGGTATACCCATCTACAGGTGGCGATGCCTTCCTCGTTTGGTTTATGGTTTTCAGCATACGCAGAATTATTAATTGATGATCTATACTTACTCGATGCCGGGTTAAAGATCGTGGATCAAAATCCGCTGGGTTCTGCTGCCGGATATGGCTCTTCATTTCCTATAGACAGGGAATTTACCACCAGGGAACTCGGCTTTGCAACCCAGAAGTATAATGTCGTAGCGGCCCAGATGAGTAGGGGGAAATGTGAGCGAACGGTTACTTCCAATATCTCATCTCTTGCAAACACACTTTCCAGGTTCGCTATGGATATTTGTTTGTATATGAGTCAGAACTTTTATTTTATCACTTTTCCAGATGAATTGACAACCGGTTCCAGTATCATGCCGCACAAGAAAAATCCTGATGTTTTTGAACTGGTTAGAGGAAAATGCAATAAGCTGCAGGCGATCGCAAATGAAATGATCCTGATCACTAATAATCTCCCAAGTGGATATCACAGGGATTTTCAGCTTATTAAAGAGAATAGTATTTATGCGGTAGAAAATATCAAAGAAATTCTGGACGTTTTCACTTATTCTATCAGCAAGATCATTGTAAAAAATATCGATATCAGGGATGAGAAATATAAATATCTGTTTACCGTAGATAGTATCAACGAACTCGTGATAGGAGGTAAGTCATTTCGGGATGCATACCAGATCATTGGAGAGCAGGTCCAAAATGATACTTATGAAGCTATCAAAGGCATGCAGCATACTCATTCCGGTAGTAAGGATAATCTTTCATTAAATATGATCAGGACAAAATTGCAACAGTTATAAAACGACATGCCTCCTGGAAAACTAAATTTCCAGGAGGCTATTGTCTACAAACATGAACTAAAATTTAAATAATGGTCGTTTGACCTAAACTCAGATTTTCCTTATTTACAATATGATTTTCAGTGTCACTAATAACGCTTTCCAGAAAATCTCCAACCCTTTCGGTCGAATAATGGTTATCTTTATTAATATCTATAGTACAAACATTTAGTTTCAGGCTGAGATCTACCGCCATCCTAACCGTTTCAGCTTCGGTTTTAAGTCCTAAATGATCCAGTAGCATCGCAGCAGAAAGTACAGAAGCTACAGGATTTGCTATTCCCTGCCCGGCCGCCTGAGGATAAGATCCATGTATGGGTTCAAAAAGTGCATTTTCATTTCCTACGGAAGCAGATTCCAACAGGCCAATACTACCACCAATAACACTCGCTTCGTCTGAAATAATATCACCAAACATATTTTCGGTTAGGATTACATCGAATTGTCTGGGATTCAGGATCATTTGCATGGCTGCGTTATCCACGAATAAGTAGTCCACTGCTACTTCAGGGTACTCCTTAGCGATTTTAGTAACCGTTTTTCGCCATAAACGAGATGTTTCCAGCACATTAGCTTTATCTACCAGCGTTAATTTGTTCCTCCTTGTTTCCGCAGCTTTAAAAGCGAGATGAGCTACGCGTTCAATTTCTTCTACTGAATAAGTGCAAAGATCTGAAGCGCTTTGACCATCTTCTGATGTGCTTTTCTCACCAAAATATATTCCGCCTGTAAGTTCTCTGAAAATGATCATATCTGCTCCTTCAATATTTTCTCTTTTAAGCGGAGATTGGTGTAAAAGGCTTTCGTGAGCTTTTACGGGTCTAATGTTAGCGAAAAGACCTAGTTCTTTTCTTAGTCGCAACAGGCCCTGTTCCGGCCTCACTTTCGCCGAAGGATCATTGTCATATTTAGGATCACCAATCGCCCCAAAAAGCACAGCGTCAGATTTTTTACAGAGTTCCAGTGTTGTCTCAGGCAAAGGATCCCCCAACTTATCAATTGCTACCGCGCCAACTTCAGCTTCTTCAAAATTGAACTCATGATCAAATCTATCTGCAACAGCCTTCAGCACTTTTACTGACTGCTGTGTTATTTCAGGACCAATCCCGTCTCCGGGAAGTACAGCTATATTAAATTTCATACACTATTTTTATAAGGTTTCCTGTGGTACAGGTTCTATGTCTTTACGTTTCTGCTCAAATTTCTCAATAGCTTGCAGCTTACTTGTTAGAAAATCTATATCATCGTAACCATTGATCAGGCAGGTTTTTTTGTAGGGATCTATGTCAAAATGTTCTTTTTCAGCAGAACCTTCAATTTTTATAAATTGATTCTGAAGATCTATGATGAATTTTTCTTCCGGATCTTTCTCTACTGAAATAAACAGCTTATGAAGAAAATCTGGACTTACCTGAACTGGCAGAAGTCCGTTATTCAAAGCATTACCCTTAAAAATATCTGCAAAGTAACTGGACACAACAGCTTTAAAACCGTAAGCTTTTATGGCCCAGGCGGCATGTTCACGACTTGATCCACATCCAAAATTATTTCCAGCGATCAAGATGGAACCTGAAAACTTATCCTGGTTTAATACAAAATCTTCATTTGGATCTCCATTTTTATCGAAACGCCAGTCCTTAAAAAGATTTTCGCCAAAACCTGCTTTGTCTGTCGCTTTTAGAAAACGGGCAGGAATGATCTGGTCTGTGTCCACATTTTCGTCATCCAAAGGAACGGCGGTATCTGTAAGTGTTATAAATTTCTCCATTAGTTCAATGTTAGCGTATAATCTGAAATCTTTCCTGAAATAGCAGTCGCTGCGGCGGTCAGTGGACTTGCCAGAATTGTTCTGGAACCGGGTCCCTGCCTTCCTTCAAAATTTCTATTACTGGTAGATACACAATATTCTCCTTCAGGGATCTTGTCATCGTTCATTGCCAGACATGCTGAGCATCCTGGTTGTCTTAAAGTAAAACCGGCTTCTTCAAAAACCTTGTCCAGTCCTTCTTCTTTGATCTGTATGGCTACCTGTCGACTTCCGGGAACGATCAATGCATTTACATTTTCTGCTTTCTTTTTTCCTTTGATATAAGAGGCCGCAACTCTAAAATCTTCAATTCTGGAATTCGTACAACTACCAATAAAAATATAATTAATAGGTTTATCCAGTAAAATCTCGCCCGGCTTGAAATTCATATAGGCTAAAGCCTTGGCATCGCTTTTATTTCCTTCCACAGGAATGCTGCCGGTGAGTTTAATTCCCATTCCCGGGTTTGTTCCATAGGTAATCATGGGTTCAATGTCTTCAGCTTCAAACGAATATTCCTGGTCAAACTCTGCTTCCGGATCAGTTTTCAATGTTTCCCAGTAAGCGGTCATTTTATCAAATTCAGCGCCTTTAGGAGCAAATTCTCTGCCTTCCACGTAATCTATCGTGGTTTGATCTGGAGCAATAAGGCCACCACGCGCTCCCATTTCTATACTCATATTACAAACCGTCATCCGGCCTTCCATAGACATTTCTTCAAACACTTCTCCCGCGTACTCACAAAAGTAACCGGTACCTGAATTTGTTCCCAGTTTACTGATTATGTACAGGATTACATCCTTAGGTAAAACTCCCTTCTTCAGTTTACCATTCACATTAACCCGAAGCTTTTTTGGTTTTTCTACCAGTAGACACTGGCTTGCAAAAACCTGAGTTACCTGGCTGGTTCCTATTCCGAAGGCAATCGTTCCAAAAGCGCCATGAGTAGAAGTATGGCTGTCACCGCAAACTATGGTCATGCCAGGTTGAGTGAGTCCCAGCTCCGGAGCCATTACATGAACGATCCCATTATAAGGATGTCCCAGGCCATAAAGCGTAATATTGTTCTCTTCACAGTTCTGACTCAGCTCTTTTAGTTGCTTCCGGGATAAAAGATCCCTGACCGGTAAATGCTGATCCTGGGTTGGCGTATTATGATCTGCCGTAGCCACGATCTGTTCCGGCCGAAATACGGGGATGTTTCTTTCCTTCAACTCGTTAAATGCCTGAGGACTGGTCACTTCATGTATCAAATGTTTATCGATATACAAGATGTCCGGCCCATTAGGAATGCTTTCCACAACATGCGAATCCCAAATTTTATCAAATAATGTTTTCTTCATAACAAATCAGGCAATTGCTCGTGAACTCTTTTTGAAGATATCCATGATCGTATGAATATCAGTGTCTGCCACCTGTTTCTTAGCATCTGCAAAGCTTAAAAACTCTAAGTAAACATGATCCAGCTCTATTTTTGTTAGATCATAACCCATTTTCTTGGCTTTGTAAGCAAGCGCCGCTCTGCCACTACGGGCAGTTAATACAATAGCCGACTCGGTGACCCCGACATCGGCTGGATTAATGATTTCGTATGTTTCTCTATTCTTGATGACTCCATCCTGGTGTATTCCAGAACTATGCGCAAACGCATTAGCACCCACGATGGCTTTGTTTGGTTGTACGAACATACCCATCTCTCTCGAGACCATATTACTGGTGTCGTATAGCAATTGCGGATTAACATCTGTATTCAAATCAAGATATGGATGTTGTCTTAAGATCATGACGACCTCCTCCAAAGCTGTATTCCCAGCACGTTCTCCAATCCCATTGATGGTACATTCTATCTGCCTGGCTCCATTGGTAATACCGGCAATTGCATTGGCAGTAGCCAGTCCAAGATCATTATGACAATGGCAGGAGATGATCACATTTTCGATCCCAACCACATTTTCTTTTAAGTATTTTATCTTTCTGCCATATTCTTCCGGTAGGCAATAACCTGTAGTATCTGGAATATTTATTACGGTAGCACCGCTTTTAACGGCTTCGGTACAAACTTTTGCCAGGAATTCGTTTTCAGTCCTTCCAGCATCTTCCGCATAGAATTCAACATCGTCTACGAAGCTTTTAGCATAAGCTACGGCTTCACCAGCTCTTTCAATGATCTCTGGACGACTGGACTTGAACTTATATTTTATATGAGAATCTGAAGTTCCAATCCCTGTATGGATTCTGGGCTTTCGGGCATATTTGAGCGCATCTGCAGCAACTTTGATGTCGTTTTTTACGGCGCGGGTAAGTCCGCAAACCGTTGCATTTTTTACGAGTTTTGAGATTTCGGTAACAGATTGAAAGTCACCAGGACTTGAAACCGGGAAGCCTGCTTCAATAACATCAACACCAAGTTCATCGAGTCGTGCAGCGATCTTCTTCTTCTGTTCCGTATTCAATTTGCAGCCGGGGACTTGTTCTCCGTCCCTCAATGTAGTGTCAAAAATTTCTACCTTTTCAGTACGCATGTGAGATTTATTTTGCTTTATCTTTAACTAATGTATCAGTCTCACTACAAGTTTTCTGGTCATAGTCCCAACATGTTACAGTAATTAAAACAAAGTAAAAAGTATATAACTAACTGAATTACAATTAACTAGTAAACCTGCTTTTACAATGACCAATGATCTAACCGAAAACCTGTTTTCTTTAATCAAATCCTTATCTGCTTCAGAAAAAAGACAGTTTTCGCTTTATGTTGGAAGAATTGGGGTGAATTCAGATTCAAAATTTCTGAATTTATATAAAGTAATCTCAAAACAGAAAAAATATAATGAAGCTGAAATTCTTGAAAATACCAGTATTACGAAGCTTCAGCTTTCCAACGTCAAAACGCATCTTTACAAGCAGCTTTTAATTTCTCTAAGACTGAATCCAGCACACCAGAGTATTCCCGTTCAAATTCGGGAACAATTGGATTTCGCCTATATTTTGTATCACAAAGGTTTATATAAGCAGAGCTTAAAGTTGCTGGAAAAAGTGAAATTACTGGCACTAAATTTTGAAGAGAAGAACCTTGCTTACGAAGTTTTGGAACTGGAAAAGATCATCGAGTCGCAATATATCACCCGGAGTATGAATAACAGGGCAGATATTCTTATTCGTCAAACCCGGGAGATCAGCGCGCTAAATTCACTATGGGGAGACCTATCAAATCTTTCTCTGGAACTATATGCAATATTTTTGAAACAGGGATACTGTCGTACAGAAGAAGAAGCCATTTCCATTAAGCAATATTTTAAAAAGCAACTTCCCAATTATACATTTTCTGAACTTGGTTTCAGAGAGAAATTATGGGTTTATAAATCCCATATGTGGTATAGTTTTCTAATTCAGGATTTTCTGGGCTGTTACCGCTATTCGATGAAATGGAAAGAACTTTTCGTAGAATATGATCATATGATCCCCGTGCATCCTGTTTCTTATCTAAAAGGAAATCATTACCTGTTGGAATCTTTGTTTTATTTGAATCATACAGAGCTTTTTGAAAAGACTTTGATCCAATTAGAAAGTTCCTTACGAGATGCACAGATCCCACATAATGATAATATTGCGGCACTTTCTTTTCTCTACATCTATTCCAATAAATTGAATTTAAAGTTTATGAAAGGTGAGTTTGGAGATAACCAGGAGCTCGTCAAAAAGATTACGGATAAGATCACAAAATTCAAGGGCAGGCTGGATGAGCACCACATCATGGTATTCTACTACAAGATCGCCTGTTTGTACTTTGGGGATGGGGATAATAAGAAATGTATCGCTTTTCTTAAAAAGATCATCACTAATAAATCACTGGGAATGCGGGAAGATCTTATGTGTTTCTCTCGAATTCTTAATCTTGTAGCACATTATGAGGCCGGGCTCGATTATCATCTGGATCATCTTGTGAAATCCACCTACAAGTTTCTTATTAGAATGAACGATCTGCATGAGGTTCAGAAGGAAATGATCAAATTTCTACGAAAGCTACCGGATGTTTCGCCACTGGATATCAGGGACGAATTCAAAAAACTACATGCTGTTCTCAAAGTTTTTGAGCAACATCCTTATGAGAGAAGAGCTTTTTTATATCTGGATATCATTAGCTGGCTGGAAAGTAATATTGAAAATGTTCCGGTAAAAACTATCATTCAGCAAAAAACTGCCGCATCTTCGCGTTAAATTCAGATATGACCGCACCAAAGTCTACCAATATTTCGAATATTCTAATGCTCAACCTGGCGGTGTTGCTTATAAGCACATCTGGAGCCTTAGGTCGTTATATCACATTAGATCCCATAATCACCATTTTCTATCGCTGTGTTTTGGCAGCTGTTATATTTTATATGTACTGCCAATGGCAAAGAATAAGCCTAAAGATTGCTTCGAAAAAGGATGTTCTAAAAGTTATTTCTGGCGGACTGCTTATGGGAGCGCACTGGGTAACCTATTTCTATTCCCTGAAATATTCCAGCGTTGCCATCGCCTTGTTATCTTTATTTACATATCCGGTCATCACTGCGTTTCTGGAACCACTATTATTCAAAACCCGATTCAATAAGATCCATGTCGCCCTGGGATTTTTAGTGCTGTTCGGTGTGTATTTTCTAAGTCCCGATTTCGATCTGGAGAATAACTCCTTTATCGCCGTACTCTTCGGAATTGCATCTGCAGTATTTTATTCTCTTCGGAATTTACTAATGAAAAAAGAGATCGAACGTTATAATGGTTCCACATTAATGTTTTACCAGATACTGGTGGTCGCTTTAGTACTGTCTCCTGCTTTCTTTTATTCTGAAGTTGATAAAGTTCTGGAACAATGGAAACCACTGCTTACGCTTGCTTTGCTTACAACCTGTATTGGGCATACCTTATTTCTGAAGAGCTTTAAGAATTTTAGCATAACTGCGGCGAGTATCATGAGTAGTATACAACCTGTTTATGGAATCGCGCTTGGCGCTATCTTTCTAAATGAGATCCCTTCAGCAAAAACCATGATTGGTGGTTCACTCATTATAAGTGCCGTTATTATAGAAAGTCTTAGTTCACTTAGAAGTAAAAATTAATATTTCAGGATTAAAAAAAGCCACTGCAATAAGTGGCTTTCGATTTTATTGAATTTGAGTTAATTTAAAACTTCTTTAAAAGTATCTCCCTGTCTAATATCTCCGGTTCTGTATCCGCGCATAAACCAGGCTTTACGTTGCTCTGAAGTTCCATGAGTAAACGAATCTGGATTTACTCTTCCACTGGTTCGTTTCTGTATTGCGTCATCACCAACAGCATTCGCGGCACTCAGCGCTTCTTCGATATCTCCTTCACTCAAATACTGCTGATTCTCCTTCGTCCATACTCCTGCATAAAAATCGGCTTGGAGCTCAAGCGCTACAGATAGTTCGTTAGCTTCAGTCTGACTCGATTGCCGCTGAAGATTACGAACTTTTCCAGCCGTTCCCATCAAATGTTGGACATGGTGACCTACTTCATGAGCCATAACATAGGCAACCGCGTAGTCACCACCTTTGGCACCAAATCTTTGTCTCAACTGATCGAAAAAAGTAAGGTCCATGTAGATTTTCTGGTCAGCAGGGCAGTAGAAAGGTCCGCTTGCAGAAGATGCACCACCACAAGCTGTTTGTACAGCATCGCTAAAAAGCACAAGACCAGGTTCCTGGTAATTCATATTATTTTCAGCAAAAATATCGTTCCAAACATCTTCAGTATCGGCAAGTACAGTAGCGACAAATTCTCCCATCTCCTTTTCTTCCGCAGTAAGTTCACGGGACTCAGTCTGGGAACCGCCAGATCCTTCCAGTTGTTGTAAAACTGAAACATCACCATCGCTAAGAATAAACTGCGCAATAACGAAAATTACACCTATAATTCCACCACCGGCAATTAATTTACCTTTACCAGAGGAACCTCTGCGATCCTCTACATTCCCGCTTTGTCTACGACCTTGCCATTTCATATTTAGATATTTTGGTTAAAAATAGTAAAAAGGCAGAATGTAAATTCTAATTATTTCATAATTGCATCCCAGATAGGATCTTTTGGAGGAGGAGCTGTGATATGAATCTCCTCTTTTTTCACGGGATGTATAAACCTGAGTTCTCTGGAATGAAGATGGATACTGGCATCCTGGTTGCTACGATCAAAACCATATTTAAGATCTCCTTTTATAGGGCTTCCAATTGCAGATAACTGACTCCTGATCTGGTGATGTCTACCCGTGTGAAGGGCTATCTCCAGTACATAATAACGATCGAGTTCTTTAATCAATTTGTAGTCAAGGACTGCTTTTTTAGAATCTGGAACTTCATTTTTATGAGCATAGGATTTATTCTGTTTGGAATTCCTTTTCATAAAATGAATAAGCTCATCACTTTCTCTTGGCGGTTTTTCTTTGACCACGGCCCAATATGTCTTCTTCGCATCCTTATCCTGAAATAATTTATTGAGTCTTGGAAGTGCTTTGGAAGTTTTTGAAAATAGTACGATGCCGCTGGTAGGTCTATCAAGCCTGTGAACAACCCCTAAATAAACATTTCCTGGCTTGTTATATTTTTCTTTGATATAGCTTTTGACCACTTCAGAAAGTGGTTTGTCACCTGTTTTATCTCCCTGGACAATATCACCCGGTCTTTTGTTGACGATAATAATATGATTATCCTCGTGAAGCACCTGCAAATTATCCTTTGTGGAAATTATTTTATCTGAACTCAATAGTTAAGTTTTGTAAAGAATTAGAACGATCCAATCAATCGATCAATACTATATTTTAAGTCTAATATTGTTCATCATCTGAAGGAAATGCGCTGCTTTTCACATCATCTCTGTAATTCTGAAAAGCTTTGGTCATTTCTCCATGAAGATCTGCATATCTTCTAAGGAATCTTGGATTAAACTCGTGGGTCATACCAAGCATATCGTGAACAACCAATACCTGACCATCCACACCATTACCGGCTCCAATCCCAATCACCGGGATGGTTAGACTTGCAGCAACTTCTTTGGCTAGTTTGGCAGGCACTTTTTCAAGAACAATAGCAAAACATCCAATTTTTTCAAGCATCAGGGCATCAGCCTTCAGTTTTTCTGCTTCCTGTTCTTCTTTTGCACGAACCGTATAAGTTCCAAATTTATAGATGGATTGTGGTGTTAGTCCGAGATGTCCCATTACTGGTATTCCCGCATGCATGATCCTTTTGATACTTTCTTTAACTTCTTTTCCACCTTCAAGCTTTACTGCATGTCCACCACTTTCTTTCATGATCCTTATTGCAGAGCGCAAAGCCTCCTTAGGATCACTCTGGTAACTTCCAAACGGAAGATCCACAACCACCAGGGCACGATTGATTGCTCTTACAACGCTGGTTGCATGATAGATCATCTGGTCCAGGGTAATAGGAAGGGTGGTCTCATGACCCGCCATTACATTACTTGCAGAATCACCTACCAAAATCACATCGATACCGGCGCCATCCACGATCTGAGCCATGGTGAAATCGTATGCTGTAAGCATGCTGATCTTCTCACCGTTCGACTTCATATCTACCAGTGATTTTGTTGTTATTCTCTTGTACTGTTTTTTGGCAACCGACATTCGCGTAAATTTTAATTTCAGTAAAAGTAGTAAATTCGTGGAGCACTGTCAATAATCCACGACTTATGAAAAACTTAATGTTTCTGGCGTTTATTTTTATTTGCGTCAATAGCCATGCACAATCGAACAATCCAAAGCAATTGGTGTTCGATTTTTTCGAGGCTTTTCATGAGCAGGATACCGTAAAGCTTAAAACTTTTGCTACGGAATCACTTCAGCTGAAATCTGTAAGTATGAATTCTGAAGGTAAAACAACTATCAGTACTTCAGCTTATTCAGAATTTGTAAAAAGTATTGCCTCCATTCCGAAGAATGTGAAATTTGAAGAAAAAATATACGAGTATAGAATAGAAGAAAACGGACTGCTGGCGACAGTCACAACGCCTTATACCTTTTTTTTTAATGGTGAGAAATCACACTGCGGCATCAACGTTTTCAATATGGTGAAGATGGAAGGTGACTGGAAGATCATATTTCTAATGGATTCCCGGACCAAGCAGCATTGCAACTAAATATCCTTTACGCATCGAAAACCAGTATGCTCCAAGCCAGTATCTGGAACCGAACTCATTCTCGCCGCAACACGATAGCCGCTGCAATAACTTTCAGCACATAAAAAGGAACCACCGCGTATCACTTTTTCCTGCTCCATGTTGTAGTAGTGTTTAAAATATCCATCCTTCATTTCAGAAGTTCTGGAGTAAGCATCGGGATGATAGGTGTCCAGACACCATTCCCACACGTTTCCTGTAGTTTCATACAAGCCAAAGTCATTTGCAGGAAAGCTTTTTACAGGTGCCATCTTTTCAAAATTATCCTCTACAGTATTCTTTTTTGGAAATTCACCCTGGTAAAAATTCGCATGTTGTGCGGCAATATCAAAATCATTTCCCCAATGGTAAGTAAGAGAATCTCGACCTGCGCTATTAAAATACTCGAATTCAGCTTCTGTTGGTAGCCTTTTACCGGCCCATTTAGCATATGCCATTGCATCATACCAGGAAACCTGCACCACAGGATAGTTCTCCTTACCTTCAATAGAAGAATCGGGACCCTGGGGATGTTTCCAGTTCGCACCTTTTACAAATTTCCACCACCATTCGGGGTTATAGGGATCAAAAACCAACGCTCCTGGTTCGTAGGTATTTCCTTTGAGCTCAAAACTTCTCTCTGCAGTTGTAACATAACCGGTAGCTTCAACGAATTGAGCAAATTCGGCATTGGTAACTTCAGTTTTATCTACATAAATAGGTTTGATCTCCACTTTATGAACTGGTAATTCATTTTGCTTAGCCTCTTCAGATTTTCCACCCATCAAATATTCTCCACCATCAAGTTTGATCATGTTTTCGGTAGAGGAGGAGTCGGCTCTGCTTTTGATATAGGAAATCTCCTTAAGATATTGTTTATGATAATCTGAAACCTTACGGGTTTCAGGAGGTTCTACTGCCTGGATGGGGCCATTTGATTCTTCTTCTTTACACGATGTAAATAGAAGACTTGATATTAAGAATAAGAAGATGAATTTTTTCACGCTTGTCCTGATGAATGAGTTTCAAATATAAACATAAAAAAACCGGAAAATAAATGCTTTTAGTATACGGTTTTACACCAACATGCACATTCAAAGCAATAGACTTTTACAAGCCACTTGCGAGACGTCGTCCCTGTTCGCAGTTGGAAATATTTTTCCAGGCTTCTTTTATAATTCATACGACCTCAAGAATTTTATTTCTTTAATTTCAGAAGTAAGGAAAATTAAGAGTAGAGACTTTAGGTTTACTAATTGGAGAGACTCAGAGGGAGTATAAAAAGCAGTACCATAGAATTATTCATACTGTGCATTAACATTGGCCAGATTAGGCCGTGATTCTCCAATTTTATTTTTCCGAAGAAAAAGCCTGCGATGATACGAGGAAAGATCATAATGAATAATATCAGGTCAATTTGAAAAGTGTCTACATAATTAAAAATGTGAACAAAACCGAAAATGATAGCACCTAGGATCCAGTTGATCAAATAATATCGATGTAGCCAGTAACAGGTCTTTCTAAATATATGTTCCGGGATTAACTCCCCCAGGGCATAAAAGGCAAGCAGTAAGGTCCCGCCGAGGACACCGTATTTGAGACTCCAATGCGCTTCTTCCGGGATTAGTGCGATACCAATCATAAATAGAACACAGCATAAAAAGAATTTGAGGCTAAATTCTGTAGGTTTCAGTAAACTTCGGAATATACCTTCTTCGATGACCGGAGCGAAAATGGCCGCCATAAAAGCAAATTTCCACGGTTGTGTTTTTAATAATTCGAAGATCTCGGTTTGCTGATATTTATCGTAATCAAAAGATGGAAATGTAGATTGAAAAGCAGCCAGTAGTATGAAAAAAAGGAAATAGCAACCCAGCATCTTTCCGAAATTAGTGAGCAGGTTGAAAATTTTAAACCTCAGGCTGGCTTCTGGCGGCATTTATAGTAACATTTGAGTCTGCAATATAAGAAGAGCAACTACGGAAATAAATTTTATAAAGTAAAATAAGCTCAATGTTCATTGCTACTCTGAAAACTTTATGAATAGATTAAGGCTCATCAAAAAGCTTAGATTTTCGTGTTTTTTATCTTTAAGAAAAATAGGATTATGAAGTTTTTTATAAATGAAGCAGATCAGGTTGTAAATGAGGGAATAGAAGGATTGCTCACCAATCCTAAGCTTACCAGACTGGATAATTTCCCTGAGGTTCGTGTAGTTCTGCGGAAGGATTGGGATAAATCGAAAGTAGCAATTATTTCTGGCGGTGGATCTGGTCATGAACCAACTCATGCTGGATTTGTTGGGAAGGGAATGCTTACGGCAGCGGTATGTGGTGATATTTTTGCTTCTCCCTCGGTAGATGCAGTGCTTTCAGCAATTATAGCGACGGCAGGAGATAAAGGTTGTCTTTTGGTAATCAAGAACTATACAGGAGACAGACTTAATTTTGGTCTTGCAGCAGAGCAGGCCAGGGAAATGGGTTATAAAGTTGAAACAATCATCGTAGGAGATGATGTAGCTTTGGGAGAAGATACAGAACAAAGAGGATTAGCCGGAACCCTTTTCGTGCATAAATCGGCTGGATATTTATCTGAAGAAGGAAAGTCTCTTGAAGAGATTTTAGAGCTAGTGAGAAGAGTTGCGCAAAATTCTTATTCCATTGGTCTTTCGTTAGAGGAAGGACAGAAATTCCAGGGAAAAGAAGATTCTCGTTTAGATGAATCTGAAGCTGAACTGGGTCTTGGAATTCACGGGGAACCAGGAGTTGATAAAATAGATGTGGCAAAAGCTGATGAGCTTATGAATACCGCTGTGAACAAGCTTCAGGAATATACAAGCGGAGCTGAGTATGCGCTTATTTTAAATAATCTTGGAAGTGTAACTCCGGTTGAAATGAATGTATTACTGAATTCTTTCAGCAAAACTTCAATGGCGAAGAATGTAAAACTGCTGGTAGGCCCCGGAAGTTTTATGACATCATTGAACATGAAAGGTTTTTCCATTTCTGTCGTGAAACTGAATGAAGAGATTAGTGAAGCTTTACTGGCAACCTGTGATCCAGCATCCTGGTTTATTAGCGAATTTGGAAAAGCCAGCTCCATTAAAAGTCCGGAACTTCCGGAAACGCTTCCATTTGAATCTTCGGAAAATGCCAGCACTAAGAAGTTGCTTAAGGAAATTGCTGAAGAATTGATCGACATGAAAGATGAGATCAATGCTCTGGATGAAAAAGTAGGAGATGGTGATGCTGGTTCTACCTTTGCCAGTGCTGGTAATAATGTACTGGAAGTTATTGACAGGTTGCCATATGCTAAAAACTGGGAACTATTTATAAGTATAGGAAGAATATTTTCCAGAGAAATAGGAGGATCTAGCGGTGTACTTTTTTCACTCTTATTTACCAGAGCTGGAAACGCATTGAAAGAAAATGATGACCTGGGAAAAGCTCTATTAAGCGGACTGGATAAAATGAAAGATTACGGTGGCGCGAAACAAGGAGAGCGTACGATGATTGATGCCCTGCAACCAGCTTTTGAAGCGATCGCAAATGGTGAGAGTATGGAGAAGGTAAAGTCGGCTGCACGAAAAGGTGCAGATGCCACTAAAGAAATCACCAATACTAAATTTGGTAGATCTTCTTATCTATCAGAAGATAGTTTGAAAAATGTTCCAGATCCGGGAGCAGAAGTCGTTGCCAGAGTTTTCGAAAAACTGGCAGCTATTAAATAATTGAAGTTAAAGTGATAACCCACCTTGAAATATAATATAATCAGGGTGGGTTTTATATTAAATATTAGCAATCACTAAGGCTTACTTTTACTGCAAGACCACCTTCAGAAGTTTCTTTATACTTTTTATTCATATCCTTTGCGGTTTCCCACATCGTCTCGATCACTTTATCCAGTGGAACCTTGGCGCGACTTGCATCACTTTCCATAGCAATTTCAGCAGCATTGATTGCTTTGATCGCCCCCATGGCATTTCTTTCGATACATGGAACCTGTACTAAACCAGCGATTGGGTCACAGGTTAAACCCAGATGATGTTCCATGGCAATCTCACTGGCCATTAAAACCTGTTCCGGGGTTCCTCCCATCAATTCGGTAAGGCCACCAGCTGCCATTGCTGAGGAAACTCCAATCTCAGCCTGGCAACCGCCCATCGCTGCAGAAATGGTAGCTCCTTTTTTGAAAAGGCTTCCTACTTCGCCGGCAACCAACATAAATCTTTTGATATCCTCGTAGGTAGCATCGTGATTTTCGATACAGAGGTAATACATTAAAACAGCTGGCACAGTTCCCGCACTACCGTTAGTGGGTGCAGTTACGACTCTTCCCAGGGATGCATTAACTTCATTTACACTTAAAGCAAAGCAGGTAACCCATTTAAGGATCTGGCGGAATTTCACTTCGGTTTGTCGAATGGCGGGAATCCAGTCCTCTACATTAGTATAGGAAGTATCACCAATTAAACGCTGATGCATTTCAAAAGCGCGTCGTTTCACGTTAAGACCACCGGGAAGTGTTCCTTCAGTATGACATCCAATATACATGGACTCCAGCATTACATTCCAGATCTGTTTGAAGTTTTCATCGATCTCTTCGTCTGTACGCAGAGAACGTTCATTTTCAAGTACAATTTCTGATATGGTTTTATTTTCCTGTTTACAAAATGCCAATAATTCAGTTGCCTTTTCAATGGAGAAAGGGAAATTCTGAAAATTCTTCATTTTCTTGCTGGCGTTCTTACGTTCTTTTTTAACCACGAATCCGCCTCCAATGGAATAAAACGAAGAAGAAGTTTTCTTGCCATTGAATAGACATGCTCGAAATGTCATTCCGTTAGGGTGAAATTCGAGAAACTTTCTATTGAATTTTATATTTTCTGTGATAGAGAATTCTATTTCTCGTTCTCCATTTAATAATAATCTGCCGGTTTCACGAACATTGCTAATTTCGGAATCAAGGATCTCGATATCCATAGTAACAGGATCATGTCCCAGCAATCCCAGAACCGTAGCAATATCTGTGGCGTGACCTTTCCCGGTGAGACTTAAAGATCCATAGAGATCTACATGAATCTTCTCCACCTGGTCGAACCTTTCTTTAGACTTTAATTCAGCGATCCAGCGTTGTGCTGCGCGCCATGGTCCAAGAGTATGAGAACTGGATGGACCAACGCCCACCTTCAGCATATCAAAAACACTAATGCATTCGATTTTTCGCATTCAGATAATATTATTTGAGCACAAAAGTAAGGAATTGATAATGCTGCCCATATATAATTGCGAAAATTATATTCCGAAGGAATCAAGAGAGAATAAGTCATTAATGACAGGGTTAAATTTTAAAAATGACAGTCTGTCATAAGAAAAGCGCTGGCATAATGATTGACTTCAAGTGAGTGTAAAATTGATAAACTAACATAAAACAAGTTATATAGTTATGAGTAAAATAATTGGAATTGACTTGGGTACCACTAACTCCTGCGTTGCCGTAATGGAAGGTAGTGAGCCAACAGTGATACCTAATGCCGAAGGAAAAAGAACAACACCATCTGTAATTGCATTTGTAGAAGGTGGAGAAATAAAGGTAGGTGACCCTGCAAAGCGTCAGGCGGTGACTAACCCTACTAAAACAGTTGCTTCTATTAAAAGATTTATGGGGAACAAATTCTCTGAATCTGAAAGAGAAGCGGGTAGAGTACCTTATAAGGTAACTAAAGGTGATAATGATACTCCACGTGTGGATATTGATGGTCGTCTTTATACTCCGCAGGAACTTTCAGCAATGGTGCTTCAGAAAATGAAGAAAACTGCTGAGGATTATCTTGGACATGATGTAACGGAAGCTGTAATTACGGTGCCTGCATACTTTAATGATTCTCAACGTCACGCAACGAAAGAAGCTGGTGAGATCGCAGGTCTTAAAGTAAGAAGAATTATAAACGAACCAACCGCTGCAGCACTTGCCTACGGATTGGATAAAAAATCTCAGGATCAGAAGATCGCTGTGTATGACCTTGGTGGTGGTACATTTGATATCTCTATTCTTGAACTAGGTGATGGAGTATTTGAAGTACTATCTACTAACGGTGATACTCACCTTGGAGGAGATGACTTTGACGAAGTATTGATCGACTACCTGGCTGATAGCTTCCAGAAAGCAGAAGATATTGACCTTAGAAAAGATCCAATGGCACTTCAACGTTTGAAGGAAGCTGCTGAGAAAGCGAAGATCGAATTATCATCTTCTACTCAAACAGAAATCAACCTTCCATACGTAACTGCAACTTCTAGTGGACCAAAACACCTTGTAGAAACTATTACAAGATCTAAGTTCGAGCAATTAGCTTCTGAACTTGTTACAAGATCTATGGAGCCGGTGAAAAAGGCACTTAGCGATGCAGGTCTTTCCAAGAGCGATATTGATGAGGTAATTCTTGTTGGTGGATCAACTCGTATTCCTAAGATTCAGGAAGAAGTTGAAGCTTTCTTCGGAAAAAAACCTTCTAAAGGTGTAAATCCAGATGAGGTTGTGGCAATTGGTGCTGCTATCCAGGGTGGTGTACTTACAGGAGATGTAAAAGATGTATTGCT
>NZ_CAJWRQ010000041.1 GCF_913046405.1 uncultured Christiangramia sp. | reverse complement strand
TAGTCATTCAACTATTTGTCCAGTTTTTTGTTGCAAGTCCACCCTGAGTTTTTTTCTATAATAACAAAAGCTAATCGCTTATAAGCATAACGATCTTTAACAGCCGAATCAATCCAAGCCCCCAACACTTCAGGATTCGATAGATCTGAAGTAAAATAAAACCACATCTCTGGAACCTGAGTCAGTTTTGAAATTTCATCAAAATCCTCGGGTTCCAGTGGTCTCAAAATAATCTTTTCATTTGCTAACTGAAGGCTGAAATCAATCAATTTTATAGCTTTTTCTTGGCTGCAATTTGATCTAAAGCCAGATTATCCTTACTTCCTAAATGACTGTGTTTTCTACCTTCTCCGGGTTGATAAGTCCCACTTTGCACCTGCCCTCCTATCTCTTTATAGGCATCTCTAAAACTAGCACCATCGATCACCAGATCGTTAATGCTATCTACCGTAAACAGGTATTTATATTTCTCATCATTAAGATCGATATCTTTAACGATAATCTGTGAAATTGAATACGAGAAAATATCCAGGATTTCTTTAATTCCTTCTACCGAAGTCATGCTGTTTTCTTTGATCAACTGATAATCCCTATGATAACCGCTCGGCAAATTATTAGTAATTAAAACCATTTCTGTAGAAATGGCCTGAAGCTTATTCGATTTTCCACGAATCAGTTCGAAAACATCCGGATTTTTTTTATGAGGCATAATCGAGCTTCCGGTAGTTAGTTCATCCGGAAAACTGATAAATCCAAAATTCTGACTCATATATAAGCAAATATCCATCGCAAAACGTGCCAATGTATTTGCCAATCCTGCAATGGCTGAAGTTACGGTACGTTCACATTTACCCCTACTCATTTGCGCTGCCACCGAATTATATTTTAGGGTTTTAAAACCTAATTCCTTTGTAGTAAACTCACGATCTATAGGAAAGGAAGAGCCATAACCCGCAGCAGACCCCAACGGATTTTGATCTGCCACTTTTAAAGCGGCCTCTAATTGAAAAAGATCATCGATCAGGATTTCAGCATACGCAGAGAACCATAATCCAAAAGAAGATGGCATCGCTACCTGTAAATGCGTATAACCAGGAAGTAATTTTTCTTTATACTGATCGGCTAATCCCAAAAGGATGTCGATCAATCCTTCCGTTTTTTGATGAATTTCAATTAAATTTTCTTTAAAATATAATTGCATCGCTACCAAAACCTGATCATTACGGGATCTTGCTGTATGAATCTTCTTACCGGTATCCCCTAAAACTTTGGTAAGCTCGTATTCGATTTTAGAATGTACATCTTCAAATTCTTCTTCAATTACAAATTCATCATTTTCAACCTGTTTTTGAAGCTTATCCAATTCGGTTAACAAAGCCGGCACCTCATCTGTTTCCAAAATTCCTATCTCTCCAAGCATTTTTGCGTGTGCTTTCGATGCGGTAATATCGTATTTAGCCAGGTACATATCCAATTCACGATCGTTTCCTACCGTGAATTTTTCGATTTTCTTATCGATGCTTATTCCTTTATCCCAAAGTTTCATTGTGATGTCTTATTTTTTAAACCTCACAGTCCCGATAAATATGCGGGATAACCTGTAAGGTTTGATTGCTCTAAATTATCTCAGCGCCTTTTCTAATAAGGCGATATATTTTTCTATTCCTTCCTCTACCTCGTTCACATAAATAAATTCATCTGCTGAATGTGATCTTGTGCTATCCCCAGGCCCTAATTTCAACGAGGAACATTTCAGCATCGCCTGATCTGAAAGGGTTGGTGATCCATAGGTTTTCATTCCCAGATCTAATCCTGCTTTCACAAGATCATGATCCAATGGAATATTAGATGAATTTAATCGTAGTGATCTAGGCACAATATGATCTACCGGTGCATTTTCTTTCAAAAAGTCGCTAATCTGCTCATTAGAATAACAATCATTTACCCTCACATCGATTACCAGATCTACTTTTGCAGGAACCACGTTATGCTGTGTTCCGGCATTGATCTGGGTTACGGTTAATTTTACTTCTCCCAATTGCTTAGAAACTTCAGGAAACTTGATCGCCTCGAACCATTTTAAAACTTCTGCAGTTTTATAGATGGCATTATCGTTATTGGGATGCGCCGCATGTGATGGTGTTCCTTTCACCACCGCGTCAAAAACCACCAAACCTTTTTCTGCAACCGCCAAGTCCATTAGCGTTGGTTCGCCTACAATGGCCACATCCACCTTCGGCATTATAGGCAACATACAGGCAATCCCGTTTTTACCATTAGTTTCTTCTTCTGCAGTACCGGCAAAAATGATATTATAATTCAAATCTTCGCGATCATAAAAATACGTGAACGTCGCCAATAATGAAACCAAACAACCTCCAGCATCATTACTTCCTAAACCAAAAAGTTTTCCATCACGAATTTCAGCTTTAAAAGGATCGTTAGTGTACGCCGCATTTGGTTTTACGGTATCATGGTGCGAGTTTAGCAATAAGGTAGGCTTTGCCTCCTCAAAAGCTTTATTCGTTGCCCACACATTATTTAAATGCCTTTTATGAGGAATCTTATACTTAACAAACCACTCCTCTAATAGTTGCGCCGTTTGGTCTTCTTCGCCAGAAAATGATGGTGTTTGTATGAGATGTTGAAGTAATTGAAGGGCTTCTTGCTGAAGTTCTTTAATATCCATTACTGAATGATTTTTGTATGTGTTGTATTTTCTTTTAAAGATTGGTGATTTCCCAGATGAATTTTCTGTACTCCCTGTTCTAAGGCTTCAAAACAATTTTGAAGTTTTGGTAACATCCCATCGGTAATGACTTGTTTTTCTACCAGCGTTTTATATTGAAGAAAATCTATTTCCTTAATTACCGATTCGTCATCCGAAGCATCTGCGAGTACACCTTGTTTTTCAAAACAGTAATAAAGTTCAGTTTCATAAGATTTGCTCATCGCCCGGGCAATTTCTGAAGCGATCGAATCGGCGTTGGTATTAAGCAGTACTCCATCTTTGGTACAGGAGATTGCAGAAAAAACCGGTACTACTCCGTCCTCCAAAAGAGCCCCAATAAATTCAGAATTCACCTTCTCAATATCACCTACAAATCCATAATCAATATTTTTAACCGGTCTTTTTACCGATAAGATGCTTTGCCCATCAGCACCGCAAAGCCCAATTGCATTGGTATGCATCGATTGTAATTTTGCAACTATGTTTTTATTGATAAGACCGCCATACACCATGGTAATCACTTTCACCGTATCTTCATCGGTTATGCGACGACCGTCAACCATCTTTGTTTCGTAGCCTAATTTTTCTGAAATCTGAGTTGCCATATTTCCACCACCATGCACCAGGATCTTATAACCTTCCAGGTTTTTAAAATCTTCCAGAAATTCATCGAATTTGGCGGAATCTTCGATCAACTTTCCTCCTATTTTTACAACTTTTAGTGGTTTCATCTTTTTAGTAGTTAGTATTAAGTAATGAGTATTGAGTAGTGAGATTTTAGCTTTTCAGGATTTAACATTTAAAATCAGACTTCTCGATACAATTTTATCTTCGCTATGGCTCCAACAAAATCACTCGAAGTGACAGTTGAGTTCAAAGTTCCAAAGTTTAAGGTTTAAGGTTTCTTGCAGTTCTCATCTTCAAATTAAAAATATATACATCAAAACTTAGCTTTAAACCTTTCAAAATTTACTGATCACAGCATCTATCCTCTCTTGTCTCTATTCTATATTCTTGATTCCTGATTCTTAAATCTTGTTTCAAATTCGCACATTATCAAATCAACGCATCACCCAATCACCGCATTTAATCCAGCTTTTCCAAAATTCGTTTTAAAACTGCTTGTGCGGCATAAGTTCTATTATTTGCCTGATGAATTACAGCTGAATTTTCACTATCCAAAACCTCGTCTGAAATTACCACATTTCGTCTAACTGGCAAACAATGCATCACTTTAGCATCGTTGGTAAGCGCTAATTTCTCTTTAGAAAATGTCCAATTTGAATCGGTAGATAATACTTCACCGTACTTCTCATAACTACTCCAATTCTTCACATATACAAAATCGGCATCTTTTAAGGCCTCATCCTGATTATGATATACTTTGGTATCATTTAAAACCCGGTTGCTTAGATCGTAACCCTCAGGGTTTGCTACACAAAAATCAACGACCATTTTCTGCATCATTTCAGCAAAAGAATTAGGTACCGATTGTGGCAAAGCTTTGGGATGTGGAGCCCAGGTCAATACTACTTTTAGCTTATCTTTCTTCTTTAATTCGGTGATCGATATCGCGTCGGTCAAGGCCTGTAGCGGATGCCCGGTAGAACTTTCTAAATTTACCACAGGTACACTTGCATACTTTTTAAACGCATTAATTACCTGCTCTTCTTCATCTTTCACCTTGTCTTTTAACCCAGGAAAAGCACGCACACCAATTACATCACAATATTGCGACAATACGGCAGCGGCTTCCTTAATATGTTCTGCTTTATCCGAATTCATAACCGCTCCATCTTCAAATTCCAAGGCCCATCCATCTGCACCAACATTCATCGTAAGCACTTCCATTCCTAAAAGTCGGCCAGCTTTTTCTGTACTTAAACGCGTACGTAAACTGGAATTAAAAAACAACAAGCCCAGGGTTTTTCCTTTTCCTAAAGTGGCAGCTGAGTTTTCTTTTTTAAGCTGAATCGCTTCTTGTATTAATTCATCAAGGTTTTCGATATCGTGAACGCTTGTGTAATGTTTCATTGAAATTGGTTAATTTTAGGGGTTATTTTTGGTTCGCTAAACTGATCTTTAAAGCTTTAAAAAAGGTATCAAAATGTTTCTTTTCGATATTTAGCGGCGGTAAAATTCTAAGCAGATTCTTGTTGGCGGCAGATCCCGTAAAGATTTGATGCACATACAACATATCTTTTCTAAGACTGGCGACTTCAAAATCGAATTCTAAACCAATCATTAATCCGCGTCCTTTAATATTTTTTATCTGCGGAATTTCTTTTGCCTGCTCTTTTACGTAATCGAACATGGCTGAAGCATTCTGCAGCAATTCTTCTTTTTCAAGAATATTCAATACCGCTAATCCTGCAGCACAAGCCAGATGATTTCCGCCAAAGGTAGTTCCCAACATTCCATATTTTGGAGCGATATTTTTATCGATCAAAACCCCACCAATTGGGAAACCATTTCCCATTCCTTTCGCTATTGAAATAATATCAGGATGAATATTATGCTTCTGAAAAGCGAAAAAGTCACCTGTTCTTCCATAACCAGCCTGAACTTCGTCTGCAATGATCATCGCTCCGTTTTCTTTGGCTAATTTTTCAATTTGCTGATAGAATTCCGTGGTTGCTTCATCTAAACCTCCAACACCCTGAATCACTTCAAAAATTACTGCAGCCACATCTCCTTTTTGCAATTCTGAGGCTAAAGTTTCTGCATCATTAAAGGCGATTTTGGTTATTTTATGACCTTTATTAAACGGCGCTTTAATACTTTCATTATCGGTAACGGCTACTACTCCAGAGGTTCTTCCATGAAACGCATTTTCAAAATAAATTATGCGCTCTTTACCTGTAGCAAAGGAGGCTAACTTTAAAGCATTCTCGTTAGCTTCGGCACCAGAATTACATAAAAACAACTGATACTCCTCACAACCCGACAACTTGCCTAATTTTTCGGCCAGTTCTACCTGTAACGGATTTTTAATCGAGTTTGAATAAAAACCAAGCTGACGTACCTGGTTAGAAATTGCATTCACATAAGCAGGATGCGAATGTCCTATAGAAATTACGGCATGCCCGCCGTAAAGATCAAGATATTTTTTACCATCCTTATCGAAAACATGCGTGCCTTCGCCTTTTACAGGAGTGATATCGAATAATGGATAAACATCAAAAAGCTCCATATTTATTGTTCTGAAATGTTATTTATTTTTTTGAAAGATGCTTGTAAGCCTTTAATTAAAGAAGAACTTAACCCATTGTGTTCCATCTCGTTCAATCCTTCGATAGTGCAACCCTTTGGTGTGGTTACTTTATCAATTTCTTCCTCGGGATGCTTCCCAGATTCTACCAATAAACTCGCGGCTCCCAAACAGGTATTCATCGCCAGTTGCTGTGCATCCTTTGCGTCAAAACCAAGTTGTACGGCTCCCTGTGTGGTTGCACGAATTAAGCGCATCCAAAAAGCAATACCACTGGCACAAATTACCGTTGCGGCCTGCATTTTATTTTCCTTGATAATGATACTTGTTCCTAAGCGATTAAAAATAGCCTCGGCGATAGCGATACGCTTTTCTCCTTTTTCGTTAGAACACATACATGTCATCGATTTTCCAACAGCTATCGCTGTATTAGGCATGGCACGTATGATAAACTGATCTTTCCCAACTATGGCTTCAATTCTATCGATTTTGAACCCGGTTATTGTTGAAATAAGCACATGCTTATCAGTAAGCAAATCTTTTATTTCTTCTAAAATTCGTTCTAATTGCTGAGGCTGTACCGCAAAAATCAGAATATCTGAATTTTTAACTGCTTCCTGATTGTCTGAAGTTACCGTAACCTTAGAGTATTCTTCATAAGATTTAATCGCTTCAGTATTTCTTTTGGTGAGGTAAAGCGTGGTAAACGCATTATTTACGATAAGTCCCTTGGCAATAGACTTTCCTAAATTTCCCGCACCGATAATCGCTATTTTCATGGTTTAAGTTTTTAGAAATTGGTTCTAGAAATAACTAGCTTTAAGATGCAATCCTGAACTTTCCGGTAAACCGAACATTAAATTCATATTCTGTACGGCCTGTCCCGATGCTCCTTTTAATAAATTATCGATTACACTGGTGATTAATAATTTATCCCCAAATTTCTCTAATTTCAACAAACATTTATTGGTGTTTACCACTTGTTTTAGATGAATATTTTCTTCAGTCAAAAAGGTGAAAGCAGCATCTTTATATTGCTCTTCATAGATTGCTTTTGCTTCTTCCAGGCTACCGGTGAACTTCGTATAAGCAGTGGCATGAATTCCGCGAGAGAAATTTCCTCTATTCGGAATAAAGTTTACGGTCATGTCTAATTCAGGTTGCAGCCATTGTAAACTTTGCCCAATTTCATTTAAATGTTGATGCTCAAAAGATTTATAGGCTGAAAAGTTGTTATCCCTCCAGGTAAAATGTGTTGTGGCTGAAAGCGAAACTCCGGCACCGGTTGCCCCGGTAACTGCATTTACATGCCACTCGTTTTCAACTTTCTTTGCTTTTGCAAGCGGAAGAATCGCAAGGCTTATCGCCGTTGCAAAACAACCCGGGTTTGCGATAAAATTCGCTTTTTTGATCGCATCTTTTTTAAATTCAGGTAAACCGTAAACAAAATCATGGTTACCATCCATTCTATAATCAGTACTCAGATCTACAATTTTTGTGTTCGCTGAAAATGTATTTTCTGCTAAAAACTTTATCGAATTCCCATGCCCAAGACATAAAAACACTACATCTACTTCTGTATTGATTTCTCCTGAAAATAATAGATCGATTTCTCCAATTAAATCCTGGTGCACTCCTGCAACCGGTGTTCCCGGTCTTGAAGTACTAAATACAAAATCGAGTTCAACATTTGGATGATAGGTTAAAATTCTAACCAGTTCCCCTGCCGTATATCCTGCTCCGCCGATTATTCCTGCTTTGATCATGATATCCTTAATATTTAGTTATTTTCTACCGACTGGTATATCTTACCGGCATTGGATAGAATTTTAATAAATCCTTTAGCATCATTTGCGGTCCAAGCTTTATTTTCTTCTCCATAATTTCCAAAATTGCTATTCATCAGATCGTAAGGTGAAGAAATTCCGTCTAAAATAAATCGGTACGGATGTAGGCTAACAAACACTTTACCGGTTACCCTTTCCTGAGAACTTTGCAATAAAGCTTCAAAATCACGCATTACAGGATCTAAATACTGACCTTCATGTAAATGTGTCCCATACCAGTTCGCTACATAATCTTTATGTTGTAACTGCCATTTACTAAGCGTATGTTTTTCTAACAAATGATGTGATTTTATAATAATGCTTGCCGCAGCAGCTTCAAAACCTACCCTACCTTTAATCCCGATGATGGTATCTCCAACGTGGATATCCCGACCAATCGCATATTTTTTAGCGATTTCTTCAAGAATCTGGATATTATTTTCAGGAGAATTCTCTTTATCATTAATAGCGGTAAGCTCTCCTTTGGTAAAACTTAAGCTAATTTTACCTATCTCTTTTTCTGAAAGTTGGGATGGAAATGCCGATTCTGGTAATGGCTCGTTAGAAGTTAAAGTTTCGGCTCCTCCTACACTGGTGCCCCAAAGTCCTTTATTCACTGAATATTTAGACTTCTCCCAGTTCATTTCTACTCCGTTTTCCTTTAGGTAATCAATTTCTTCCTGTCGGCTTAACTGTTTATCACGAATCGGAGTAATAATTTCAATTTCAGGAGCAATAATCTGGAAGATCATATCGAATCTAACCTGGTCGTTACCTGCACCGGTACTACCATGAGCGATATATTTTGCACCAATTTCTTTGGCATAATTTATAATCTCAATAGCCTGTACGATACGTTCTGCACTTACAGAAAGCGGATAGGTGTTATTTTTTAAAACATTACCAAAAATAAGATACTTTACTACCTTAGTATAAAATGAAGAAACCGCATCGATATTTTTATAGGTGGTTGCTCCTATTTTCTTGGCATTGTCTCCTATTTTTTGAACTTCTTCTTTAGAGAATCCTCCGGTATTCACGCTTACTGCATGCACTTCGAAACCTTCATTAGACAATGATTTTGCACAATATGAAGTATCTAATCCGCCGCTGTAGGCAATAACTACTTTTTTCATTTTTATTGGTAAGTTTTAATCTAGGTTATTTCTTTCCTTTTTATAGAAAAGACTTTGTTTTATATTTTTTAATCGGGTAAAAGTTTTGTCATTAAGCTCACGCTTTTTTCTATCCTTTTTCTTTTTTTCAGGATCGTAAAGCATTCCTGTACACAAACACATTTTACGTTCTGTACGGGTTAGAATATCGTAGTTTTTACAGGTTTGGCAACCTTTCCAAAAAGCTTCATCATCGGTAAGTTCAGAAAAAGTGACCGGTTGATAGCCCAGATCATAATTGATCTTCATGACTGCTAAACCTGTGGTGATCCCGAATATTTTAGCATCCGGATATTTCTTTCGGGAATGATCAAAAATGACATTTTTGATATCTTTCGCCAGTCCCTGATTTCTAAAATCGGGATGGACAATGAGTCCGGAATTGGCCACATACTTGTCGTGGCTCCAGGTTTCTATATAACAGAAACCGGCAAACTTTTCCTCTTTGAGAGCGATCACAGCATTTCCCTTCTCCATCTTATTGATGATATATTCAGGAGTTCTGCGCGCAATACCGGTACCCCGAACCTTTGCCGATTCTTCGATAGTATTACAAATGATCTCAGCATAGGAAGCGTGAGATTTATTAGCAATGAGAATTTTCATCTGCTAAAAGATTTATGTTGGAAATTATATTTTGATCTGGGTTATCGAGAGCGGAACCGGACTCACCTAAGTTCCATAGATATATAGACGCACTTACGTGCGACGGGGAAAACGGCGGCGCATAGGGGAAATATCAGAGAATGATCTGATAGTTAATTTGTATTCTATGCCGTTTATGTAGTTCAAAATTGGGATGTAAGATAATATTAATAAAAAGTCGTTTCGGGGTGCTGCCTAGAAGCGGCGGCGGGGCCTGAAATGGAAACGGACTAATATTATCTTATTGATCGAAATCATATTACAAATGTATATAAATTTTTAAGGTACAGGCAGTTCTAGATCAAAAATTGAAATAAATTTGGATTATTATTCAAATATTCCCCGTAGAAATTCTTCTTTTTCATTCTTTCTACAAGAGGTTCAAAGTCAGCTGGATCCTTCAGCTCAATACCTACAACCGCTGGCCCGTTCGACCTGTTATGCTTTTTAGAATATTCAAAATGAGTGATATCATCATTTGGTCCAAGGACTTTTGCTACAAATTCCTTTAAGGCCCCTGCCCTTTGAGGGAACACGATCACGAAATAATGTTTTAATCCGGAATATAACAATGCACGTTCCTTGATCTCGGCCATCCTGATGATATCGTTGTTACTGCCACTAACGATACATACAACGTTCTTACCCTTGATCTTTTCAGCATAGAGATCCAGGGCTGAAATCGCCATGGCTCCGGCCGGTTCCACCACCATAGCGTCCTGGTTATAGAGATCTAGGATGGTCTGGCAGATCTTTCCTTCTGGCACAGTAATCATTTCATCCAGGTTTTCCTTACAAATAGCAAAATTTCGCGTTCCAACTTTCTGGACAGAGGCGCCATCTACAAATCGCTCTATATTTTCCAGCTCGATCACCCGGCCTTCCTGCAAAGAGGTTTTCATAGAAGGAGCGCCTTCGGGTTCGATGCCAATGATTATAGTATTGGGTGATAGTTCCTTGAACATGGAAGAAATTCCCGCCAGGAGTCCGCCACCGCCAAGTGGAGCAAAAACATAATCTATAGGTTCATTTGCCTGCTCAAGGATCTCCAGGGCAATGGTCGCCTGACCTTCAATAACTTTTTCATCATCGAAAGGATGAATAAAAATAAGTCCTTTTTCAGCCCTATGCGCCATCGCACTCTTATAGGAATCATCATAGGTATCACCCTTCAGCACTACTTCCACCCATTCACCACCGAACATTTCAGTTTGCTCTACCTTTTGTTGTGGCGTGGTGCCAGGCATATAGATCACTCCTTTAACTTTGAGCTTATTGCAGGCAAAGGCAACACCCTGAGCATGATTGCCGGCACTGGCACAGATCACACCTTTTTCAAGCTGTTCCTGTGGTAAACTGGAAATTTTATTATAGGCTCCACGAATTTTATAGGATCTAACCTGTTGTAAATCCTCACGCTTCAGCATTACCTTTGCATCAAAGCGCTTGCTATAGGTAAAAGATTCAGCTAAAGGAGTTTTCAGCACCACCTTTGAGATCCTTTCCGAAGCCTCTTTAACCGCTTTAAGACTAGGTTTGTAAATCGTATCCTTTTCCAGCAGAGTTTCCATTAAGCGTATATTTTCTTCATTGCAGTCATCGCAGATCGTAAAGTTGCGCCTACCTTCTCTACGGGATGCTCTTTGATCTCCTGATTCACTTTTGACAATTCCTCATTATCCACTCTTATATCTTCTGAAGCAAATTTTCTTCCGGCAACTTCAGGTTCCAGAGAATACACATAATCCTTGATCAGTGGTTTCGCTGCATGATCGAATAAATAACATCCATATTCCGCAGTATCTGAAATTACGCGGTTCATTTCGTATAGTTTTTTTCTGGCGATGGTATTCGCTATAAGGGGAGTTTCATGCAAGGATTCATAATAAGCAGACTCCTCGATAATCCCGGCATCTACCATCGTTTCAAAGGCTAGTTCCACCCCAGATTTCACAAAGGCAACCAGTAGAACTCCCTTATCAAAATACTCCTGTTCTGTAATCTCTTCTGAAGTTGCTTCAGTTTTCTCAAAAGCTGTATTCTCAGTTTCAGCTCTCCAGGTATGCAACTCGGTATCATCTTTCGCCCAGTCCCGCATCATCCTGCTACTAAACTCACCTGAAATGATATCATCCATATGCTTCTGAAACAACGGACGCATTTTTTCCTTTAGTTCTTCTGAAATTTCATAGGCTCTCATCTTTGCAGGATTTGAAAGTCTGTCCATCATCTGGGTGATTCCGCCGTGCTTCAAAGCTTCCGTAATCGTTTCCCAACCATACTGAATTAGTTTTGCTGCGTAGTTCTTATCCAGACCTTCAGAAACCATTTTGTCAAAAGTTAGAATGGATCCGGTTTGTAAAACACCACACAGGATGGTTTGTTCACCCATAAGATCAGATTTTACTTCCGCAACAAAAGAAGATTCCAGTACTCCCGCGCGATGACCTCCTGTAGCATAAGCATAAGCTTTCGCCCATTCCAGTCCCACGCCTTTAGGATCATTTTCAGGATGAACTGCGATCAATGTTGGGACTCCAAAACCACGTTTGTATTCCTCTCTAACTTCAGATCCAGGACATTTTGGAGCGACCATGATCACGGTAACATCCTCCCGAATCTTCATTCCTTCTTCCACGATATTGAAGCCGTGAGAATAGGAAAGTACGGCTCCTTTTTTCAAATAAGGCTGAATAGCTTTGATCACGTTTGTATGTTGCTTATCCGGGGTAAGGTTAATCACAAGGTCTGCATCCGGGATCAACTCTTCATAAGTTCCAACTGTGAAATCATTTTCTGAAGCATTTTTCCAGGATTGACGTTTTTCCTTGATCGCGCTTTCTCTAAGTGCATATGAAATATCCAGACCGCTGTCACGCATATTGAGCCCCTGATTGAGACCCTGTGCACCGCAGCCTACAATGACTATTTTCTTATCTTTTAAAGCATCTGCTTCGTTACTGAATTCATCCAGCTCCATGAATCTACAGGTACCTAATTGATCGAGTTTTTCAGCTTTGGACAGGCTGTTAAAATAGTTGGTCATGATAATGAGTTTGTGGTATTAAATTTTTCTAGTATTCCTGATATCGGCATTTCATTCTTGGTGACTGCGATGGTTCCAGACCTTACAAATTGCATGAGTCCGTAGGGTTTTAGTTTTTCATAAAGCTGATCGACCTCTATACGTTTTCCGGTCTTTTCTATTACAAAAAACTGCCTGGTTACGGTCACAATACGCGCATTGGTCTCTTTAATAAAATCCTGAATATTATGATCATCCAGAAAATCTTCAGATTTGATCTTATACAAAGCTGTTTCCTGGTAGATCGTTTCCGCATCGGTATGATAAAAAGCTTTGATCACCTCGATCTGCTTTTCGATCTGTCCTACGATCTTCTTGATCTGTTCTTCGGAAACCTTCACGATAATAATAAAGCGCATCACTTCGTTCACCTCGCTTGGGGAAGCCGTTATACTTTCAATGTTAATATGCCTTTTCAAAAAGATTGCAGCAATCCTGGAAAGTAGACCAAGATTATTTTCGGTATAAATCGAAACTGTATAGTTCTGTTTTTCCATTACTCTAATAATATTTCTGAAACTGATGCTCCGGTTGGAATCATTGGGAACACATTTTCTTCCTGTTCAACTTTTACTTCAAGGAAATAGGCTTCATCGCTTTGCATCATTTCTTTTACTGCCGACTCAAGCTGACTCCTTTCGGTTACCTGGTTTGCTTTAATATGATAACCTTTGGCGATCGTAATAAAATCTGGATTTACCATGGTTGTGGAGGCATAACGCCTATCAAAAAACATTTGCTGCCATTGTCTTACCATTCCCAGGAATCCGTTATTTAAAAGCACGATCTTGACTGGAACTTTGGTCTGGAAAATGGTCCCTAATTCCTGTATGGTCATCTGGTAACCGCCATCACCTATAACCGCCACAACATCTCTTTCTGGTTTTGCCATTTTCGCTCCTATGGCTGCTGGTAACGCAAATCCCATGGTTCCTAATCCCCCGGAAGTCACATTACTTCTTGACTGATTGAATTTGGCATAACGGCAGGCTGCCATCTGGTGCTGACCAACATCTGAAACAATGATCGCATCTCCTTTAGATTGAATATTTACTTCCTGAATGACCTCAGCCATTCCCAGATCTTTCTTGTGTACATCTAAATTTCCCTGAATCACTTTCTCATATTCAGTTTTGTACATATCCTTAAACTTCTGGTGCCATTCCTTGTGAGAATATGGCTCCAGTAATTCAAGCAATGCCTTCAGACTTTCTTTTACATCCCCCAGAACCGGGTAATCTGCTTGAACATTTTTATTAATTTCAGCCGGGTCTATCTCGAAATGAATGATCTTTGCCTGTTTCGCGTATTTTTCCAGATTTCCGGTAACCCGGTCATCAAACCTCATCCCAATAGCAATTAAAACATCGCATTCATTGGTAAGCATATTTGGTGCGTAATTTCCATGCATTCCCACCATTCCCACGTTTAATGGATGATCTGTTGGTAATGCCGAAAGTCCGAGAATCGTCCATGCAGCAGGAATTCCAGATTTTTCTACAACCTGTTTAAATAGATCTTCAGCTCCTCCCAGGATCACTCCCTGTCCCCAAACGATCAATGGTTTTTTAGCTTTATTGATCACTTCTGCAGCGCGTTGTACTTCCAGAAGATTTAATTCCGGGATCGGCTGGTAACTTCTTATTCCGGAACATTTTTTATAATTGAATTCCAACGAGGCAAACTGGGCATCCTTGGTAATATCGATTAGTACCGGCCCTGGTCTTCCCGACCTTGCGATATAAAAAGCTTTCGCCATTACTTCGGGAATTTCTTCAGCATTGGTGATCTGGTAGTTCCATTTGGTTACCGGTGTAGAAATACCTACAATATCGGTTTCCTGAAAAGCATCTGAACCCAGAAGATGGGACCCAACCTGGCCAGTGATACAAACCATTGGAGTGGAATCGATTTGCGCATCTGCAATACCGGTTACAAGATTGGTAGCTCCCGGACCGGAAGTTGCCACAGCGACCCCTACTTTTCCTGAAACTCTGGCATAACCCTGGGCAGCATGCGTTGCTCCCTGTTCGTGCCTGGTGAGCACATGGTGAATTTCCTTCTGATATTTATACAGTTCATCATATACAGGCATGATCGCCCCTCCAGGATATCCGTAAATAGTATCTACACCTTCTTCTAGCAAACATTTAATCACCGCCTCTGCTCCTGATACGGTCAGGCTTTTTTTCTTGCTTTGCTTTTCGAAACTTGCTGTTTTAACCTCCATATTTCCACCTAATTAAAATTCATCTGTCACGCATCCTTCTGATGCTGATGCTACTGTTTTTGCGTATTTATAAAGCACACCTCCTTTTGCTTTAAAAGCGGGTGCTTTCCATAATGCTCTTCTCTTACTTATTTCTTCATCACTCAAATGAGCTTCGATCTTATTTGTTTCGGCATTGATACTTATTTCATCGCCATCCTTCAGCAATCCAATTAGTCCGCCCTGTTGTGCTTCCGGAGTGATATGCCCCACTACGAATCCATGAGTTCCTCCAGAAAATCTACCATCGGTGATCAATGCTACATCTTTACCCAGACCAGCTCCCATAATTGCTGAAGTAGGCTTTAACATCTCTGGCATTCCAGGACCACCTTTAGGACCTTCATATCTAATGACGACTACATCACCTTTCTGGACCTTTCCAGATGAAATACCTTCATTGGCATCATATTCACCATCGAAAACTTTCGCTTTGCCGTGGAATTTTAAACCTTCTTTTCCTGTTATTTTTGCTACGGAACCTTCCTGAGCGAGATTTCCGTAAAGTATTCTAATATGTCCTGTCGCTTTTATAGGTTTCTCCACCGGGTGTATTACATCCTGATCAAAAGGCATAGGTTCTACCTCTTCAAGATTTTCTGCTATAGTTTTGCCGGTTACGGTCATACAATCCCCATGAAGTAATCCTTTCTCCAGCATGTATTTCATGACGGCTGGGATTCCACCAATCCTGTGGATATCTTCCATAAGATATTTACCACTAGGCTTGAGATCAGCCAGAAACGGTGTTTCTTCACAAATTCTTTCAAAATCCTTTAATCCGAAATTGATTTCCGCAGCTTTAGCGATCGCTAGGAAGTGAAGTACCGCATTGGTAGAACCACCAAGTACGGTCAATAATCTTATGGCATTTTCCAGAGATTTAGCAGATACGATATCTTTAGGTTTAAGATCTTTTTCGAGCAACAGTTGCATAGCTTCACCAGCTTTTACACTTTCCTGAATCTTTTCAGGACCGGTTGCGGGATTAGAGCTATTAAATGGCAGACTCATTCCCAGAGCTTCAATTGCTGAAGCCATCGTATTTGCAGTATACATACCACCACAAGCGCCGGCACCAGGACAGGCTTTTTCGATAACCTGTTGATACTCCTCTTCCTGCATTTCTCCGGAAACCTTGGAACCCCAGGCTTCAAAAGCCGAAACCACGTCCAGCTTCTTCCCATTATGACATCCAGAAGAGATCGTTCCTCCATACACTAATACCGAAGGTCGGTTCAATCTTAGCATTGCCATGAGTGCTCCTGGCATATTCTTGTCACAGCCAACTACAGTTACAAGTCCGTCATAAGACATTCCGCTAACCACCGTTTCCATAGAATCTGCAATTAGATCCCGTGAAGGAAGAGAAAACCGCATTCCTGGGGTTCCCATGGAAATTCCATCACTTACACCAATCGTATTAAAAATAAGTCCGTTTATACCGGCTTGCTGGGTCCCTTTTTTAACCTCTTTTGCGAGATCATTGAGATGCATATTACAGGGATTACCTTCATACCCGGTACTTCCTATCCCTACGAATGGTTTTTTTAGATCTTCCCTACTCAATCCAATGGCGTGAAGCATGGCTTGGGAAGCTGGTTGAGAATTACTTTGCGTTATGGTACTGCTATATTTGGTGTTCATTAAATTTCAATTCTGTTCTGTAAGAATTAAAAATACTGGGAATCGAACACCTTAGGTCGTGATATTAAATGACTGAATGAACGCTAATTGAAGAACTAATCACCTATATAGTTGAATTACAGTTGTTTAAATAGCATTTGTTTACGATCCCTAGAACTATTCCTGTGTAGAAATTAATATTACCAGAATAAAAAAAGCCACCAGTTATGGTGGCTTCGTGAGCTTATGATAAAATGGAATGTCGGAATTTTTTAGAACAAAATTTCCAACACCGCCACAACGAATTTTTCAACAATACTAATCATGGTTTAAAACTAATAAAAAGTTCTAAAACCTCCTCAATTTCAGCTGAATATTCTATTTTTTTCTTCGTAAAGAATATAGATCCTTTCTTCTGTCTTTCATATTTCGAACACTTCCGAAATTATGTAACTCTTTTAGTAGATCCAGATCGACATCTACCAGTAAAGTACTTTCAGTATTTGGAGTAGCTTCCGCTTTGATTCCGTTTACAGGAAAAGCAAAATCTGAAGGGGTTAATACAGCACTTTGAGCGTACTGAATATCCATATTATCTACCTTGGGCAAATTTCCAACAGACCCGGCGATGGCAACATAACATTCATTTTCCACTGCGCGTGCCTGAGCGCAGATCTTTACGCGAGAATATCCATTCTGCGTATCGGTCATGAATGGTACAAATAAAATATTCATTCCTTCCTCGGCAAGTAATCTCGAAACTTCAGGAAATTCAACATCATAACAAATTAGGACTCCAATTTTCCCGCAATCAGTATCAAATGTTTCCAGTTTATTACCGCCTTTCATTCCCCAGGCAGATTCCTCTGCTGGCGTGATATGCAGTTTTTCATAGCGTTCGTAGCTTCCATCCCTTCTGCAAAGATATCCTACGTTGTACATATGCTCACCTTCTGGCATTGGCATACTTCCGGTAATGATATTAATGTTGTAGTTGATCGCGAACTCCCGGAAGGTTTCCAGCAATTTCTCGGTATAGTCTGATAACGCACGAATGGCTTCCGGCTCAGAAAGATGATTGAACTGAGCCATTAATGGTGCATTAAAAAGCTCCGGAAAAAGTATAAAATCACTCTGATAATTGCTTACTGCATCCACGAAGAATTCGATTTGGGAAACCAGCGCTTCATAATCTTTGAACAAACGCATCTGCCATTGCACAAGCCCAAGTCGAACCACTGTTTTGGTAGTATTTACCAGTTTTTGAGGTTTCGAATAATAGATATTATTCCATTCCATTAAAGTCGCAAATTCCTTGGATTCATGATCTCCGGATAGATATCCCTTGATCACTTTCTTTACGTGAAAGTCATTACTCAACTGAAAGGATAGTACTGGATCATGAATTTCCTGCAATTTTACTTTCTCGATATAACGCTTTGGAGTTAACTCATCTGCATATTTTGCGTAATTCGGAATTCTTCCTCCAAAAACGATTGCTTTCAGGTTCAAGTGTTCACATAATTCTTTTCGAGCTTCATAAAGTCTTCGACCCAATCGCATTCCGCGGAATTCAGGGTGAATAAATACATCGATTCCGTAGAGAACATTCCCGTTTTTGGTATGCGTGGAAAAGTTTTCTCCCCCAATGATCTCCTCATAAGTGTGATTATCATCAAACTTGTCATAATTTACGGTAATTGAAAGCGCACAACCCGCAATTCGATTATCTATAATGATACACAACTGGCCTTCCGGAAACTTAGTGATCAAGGTTTTAATTTCAGCCTTGCTCCAGTATTCATCGGGCATAGCCTGGTAACTTTTAACCATGGAAATCTTCAATTCCTCGTAATCCTTAACCTGTAAGTTCCGAAGTTCTATTTTTGCTGAATCTATCACGAATATTTAATTTGAAAGTACGAAGATACTGCAGTTCGAGAATTATGTAATGACGTAAAGCTGCTTTTGATATAAAGTATTCTTAAATTTTTAGATCTTGAAATACCCTTCTTTTATAGCAACCATGACCAGGCCTACTCTACTCTTAACCCGTAACTTATTGAAAAGGCTCTCCCGATAATTTTCTACAGTTTTAGGACTAAGATTCATTTCTGAAGCGATCGCTTTATAAGTAAGCTCACTACAGGCGTAACATAAAAATTCCTGCTCCCTGCCAGTAAGTACTTCATATTTCTCAGCTTTTCCTTCATTTCTATAAGCTTCAGAAATTAGCTGATTCGTATAATAACCCGTATCAACGATCCTGTTTAAGGCGAGTTCAAATTCATCTGGATCTATATCCTTCAGAAGATATCCTCGAGCACCGAGTTTCAACATCCTGATGATCGTTTCATCTTCCTGATCTACAGTCAGAGCAAGAACTTTAAGATCTGGCTGATTTTCTTTTAACCAGGTCATTGTCTGTAGACCGTCCATTACTGGCATTCTCATATCCAATAATAGAACATCAGGAAGTTCCAGGTCACTTTGCACATGGTCTACAAGCTCCTGACCATTTTTAAAATAATCAAGCAGCTTGAAACCGTCGAACGAATTCACCAGAACCCGTAGTGAACTTGCGAACAGCTTATGATCATCGACTATGCTTATACTTTTAGACATTGCTAGTTATTTGAATAGGATAATTTAATTTCAGCGAAGTTCCTTCTCCAACTTTACTCTGGATATCAATTTGAGCATTTATAAGCCTGGCCCTGCTATACATATTAATTATTCCGGAACCTTTTTCTACTTCAGAATCATCGAAACCTTTCCCGTTATCTCTAGCATGAATCTGCAGTGAATCTTCCAGGTAGTTTAATTGAACTTCAAGTGAAGAGGCTTCAGCATATTTGATGACATTATTAAAAAATTCCTGCAGAATCCGGAATATAATGATCTCACTTTCAGGCTTAATTTCTCTGGCCTCACCTTTAATTTCCAATTCTGCCTGCAGGATATCCATACGATTATAGCGCTCCAGCTCGTCGCGAACAGACTTGTGCAACCCGGTTGTATGAATTACTTCGTTATTTAGCGTCCTGGAAAGTGAACGCACTTCATTTAAGGAATTAGCCACCAGGTCTTTGATCTCTGTAACCGCTGGAGCGGCATCCTCTTTAGATCTCTTTAAAAGTATGTTCAACTGGATACTGGCCACAGATAGCAACTGACCTATATTATCATGGAGTTCCCAGCTAACATTCTTCAATGTAGCTTCCTGTATCTCAATCTTCGTATTATTGAGTTCTATTAAAAATTGTTGTTCTGCCTCAAATTTCTCCTGTAAGATCTTATTCTTCCGCTTTTGATAAGTGATCACAAAAAAAACGGTAAAAATGGTGAGTACAACGATCACCAGTATAAAATAGAGAATTAGAATGATCTCTTCTTTCCGAAGCATTTCTATGGGATTTTAAATACTGGCAGGCCTTATTTAGCTGTTAGAATTAAACATTAATTCTAAGCTAAGATATCAGTTTTTCTTCCATTCCTCAAAGTTACCAGAAAACCTATGATAAAGATTCCGTATAAATAAATATTCCCGTACCTGAGAATACGCACATAAAATTGTACAAATTCCATATTACCTTCATTAAAATATCCTCCATAAATATTAATAGGTGCAATGCATAACTCGTATAAGATAAGCCCTACCGCGATATAGAAAATGACATCTGACTTAAATTGAAGAATTTCATCTGTACGAAGCATTTGAATCAGGTACGCCATAATACAGCTTACGAGAAAGAATGTTCCAAATATGATGACCGTATAGTCATATTGATATAAATAGTTACCAAAACTTCCAAAACAAAGTACACTGTAGATCACAAAGGTCCATTTTAGCTTAGCCAGGATCTTCCTTAGACTTTGACTTTCAGGATGGTTTAACTGTAAAATAAATAACTGCCCCAGCACAAAATACTTTATGACATAGAAATTATTATAATACCAGAAATTACGTGCAAAAGCAGTGTCTTTTAAAAATGGTGCCAACTGGTAATTATCATAATATGCCCAGATTGGGTACATGCCCAGCAGGTCATAGAAAAAATTGAACCATAGGAATCCAACAAAAATTTTTACACCAGTTCTTAAATTCCGGGCTTTGATGAGGTGTAATGTTCCAGCACAAGCCGCAAGGAATTCCATAAGATATCCTATGTATAGCTTGTTTTCAATAATGAATTTTATCACAGAAAATCCTAGCCTTTATATGGTAAAGGAGGCCACATACCTCCTACAGTATTCATTGGTTCAATTTCATCATTTTCGAGGTAATCTCTCCCAGAACCATCTTCCTCTTCAGCTTTCATTTTACGCGTAGCTGAGAAAAAAACGGTGTTAAGACTAGGTTTATCGCCATCAGCCTGATAAGCTCCGAGCCAGACATTGATTCCAGGCCTTTCCGCATTATTCTGATTAGATTGTTCACGAACGTAGTTGATATATTCCTGAAGTTCTTCAAGATCAAAATGGAACTCACAGGTATCTTTATGTTCTTTTCCATTCGTAGTAACTATAGATCTGGTTTCACGCCATTCCTTTTGAAGTTCTTTAGCTTTCTGGACAGTAATGCACTTATTTGGTGGATTCACGATGATAAGGGTTTGATTTGCTGGCTCTAAAATATAATTTCTAAAAATAAAATCGAGTTTATCTACAAGAAAGGGGAAAATTCCCCTACTCTACAGCCACTACTGTATCTATATTTGTAGAGTCATTTTAGTTTATCTAGAATGTTTTGGGGACAAAAAAAGTGTCAATCATAGTTTAGTTGTAGTTCTGAGTAGGGTCTTTTCTATAGCATTAATAAACTTAGTTGGCACTTTTTGCTATTTAAAGAAATCATCTTTTTCTATAAAATTGTACAGCTTCACCAGGAATTTTTTGAGAAATTACCTGGATTCCATATTCTGATAATTGTAAAACCCTTGGATAACCTCCCGTAGTTTGACAGTCTCTCATAAGCACAATCAGTTGTCCTGATGGAGTGAGTTGAACGCTTCCCGGCATGACCGGGGATGTATGAATGCCTTTGAGATCATTTTGGATAGATTCTTCAAATTGTACAGCCATACGGTTGCTGTCTCCATGTACCATAAGTTTCTTCTGAAAAATTAGTTTCTGCAAAGATTCTGGTAGTTTTCCAAATTCTGGACCTTCATAAGTTTCGATCATTTCTGAATTGAGATAATCTGTATCTACCTGTATAGCTGAATGAGAAAAACTTTTGATAGCTTCTGAAGCTCGATAATGTAAAAGCTGGTTCTTCTGAAGTCGATGATTTCCTGTAACAGCTTCGAACCAACTTCGACTTCCCAGAATTTCCGGAGATTGAAAACCATTTTTAATCGCAAGGTAGGATCGGAATCCAGATTTTCTTTTTCCGAAGGATAGAATATCTCCGGCCTTAATTTGATAAGCTGTATTTAGATCGATCTTCAAATCGTTAATTTTCGGACTGAGATTTGCCCCTCCAATGCAAATATTTGTAGCTGCATTGAATTCAAGAACAGGTCCAACAAATGTTATTTCCAGCACCGCATCATTCTCAGAATTCCCTAGAATTAGATTGCAAATTTTGAAGGCATATCTATCCATAATTCCACTCTCAGGAACACCATATTTTCTCGATCCAAATCTTCCGAAATCCTGAATCGTGGAAAATAATCCCGGCTGCTTAACAACTACTTCACCCATTGGATTTGATGATTTCGAATTCATAAATTCCTTGCTTAACCTCTTCCTCAATTTGGAAATATTCCAAATTACTTACCGGCTGAAATCGGACAAAATCTCCAGCAACAAACGGACTGGGAATTTTGCTGTTCGCATTAAAAAGATCCAGGGGTGTTCGACCAATAATTTGCCATCCACCCGGACTCTCTTGCGGATATATTCCGGTTTGATCTTCTGCAATTCCCACGCTACCTTTTGTTACAATTTTACGCGGAGTGTTTTTTCGTGCCGTTGCAATTTTTTGATTCAATCCACCCAGGTATAAAAAGCCCGGTAAAAACCCGGTAAAATAAACAAGGTATACTGGAGTGGAGTGAAGGGAAATCAGCTCTTCCTTTTTTATGTTTTTAAGCTCGGCTACATCATTTAAATCTGGAGCATATTCTGCTTCATAGCAAACAGGAATCTTGAAAATTCGCTTGTCGATGTTTTTTGATATATTCGTAGCTCTAAGAGCATTGGAAACGACTTTTAACTCACTATAGACATCTCTTATAGCTGAAGGATAACTTATTAATAACGAGTCGTATGTATTAGTTATTTCAACCTTTTGTTCAAGATTTATTTTTGATAGCGTAACTTTTGCCTCCAGTATAGTTTGAAGTATTTTTTCTGAAATTTCCTGAGGGAATTCTATCAGAATTCCGCGATCTCCCATTCTCGAAATACTCTTCCACTTCATCGGTCTTACGATTTAATATAGATTTTTTCTGCAGCCAATTTACGTTGTAAATATTGTAGAATTTGCACCGCCGAAGGGGTATCAGAATGCACGCAATATGTATCTGCCTGAGCCTTTAAAAATTCACCGTTTTGCAATAAGACTTTGTTCTCTTTATAGATACTTCTCACGTGTTGTAAAACCATCTCCCTATCCTCAATGACCGCATGAGTGTTTGATCGAGGAACCAGACCATAATTTTTCTCGTAATTTCGATCTGCAAAAGCTTCCTGATACAGTTCAAATCTACCTAAAGCGAGTTCTCCAAGTTGAGAGTGAAGAGGCACATATAGCCTTAAATCACCTCCCAGATCTTCCAGACTTCTCAACACAATATTGGAAATATTCCTATCGCGTGCAGCGTCATTATAAAGAGCCCCGTGTAGTTTTACATGACTTAATTTTCCACCTTCAGATTCCACAATTTGCTTTAGACTTAGCACCTGTCCTTCTATGGAAAGTTGCAATTCTTCAGCAGTCATTTCCATATGATTTCTTCCGAAGTTTGCCCGGTCTGGATAGGATGGATGAGCTCCAATTTCTACGTTATTTTCAAGAGCCAGCCTTACAGTTCTATGCATGGTTTCAAGGTTTCCGGCATGTCCTGCACAGGCAATATTGCAGGCAGTAATAAGTGGCATTAACTTCTCGTCAAACTCTCCTCCTTCTCCAAGATCACAATTTATATGGATGGTTTGTTTCATCATAAATTCTGTATTACTGTATAAATTGATTTCGCGCCCAGGAATATAGCCAGGGCAATTACCAAGATACCAATTATGTTTTGGAAAGCTGAATTTCTAAATTTACCCAGAATAGATTCTTGATTGACGATCCATAAGAGGAATATCGCAATAATTGGAAGCACAATTCCATTAGCTACCTGCGCAAATTGAATGATCTCGACCGGTTTAATTCCCAGGGAGCTAAAAAACACACCAAGAATAATTATGCTCATCCACACAGCTTTAAACCTCCAGTCGGCCATTCCAGCCTTCCATCCAAGACAACCTTTCACAACATAAGCTGCTGCCAAAGGGGCTGTTATGGACGAGGTGATGCCAGCTGCCAGTAATCCGATCGCTAGAAATGTGGTTGCCATACTTCCAAACAATGGCTCCAGTCCTACTGCCAGACCAGCTACATCATCAATTGAGCTCAATCCGGAAGAAGCTGCGCATATTAAGATAGCCATAGAAACGAGTCCACCAAGAATGATCGAAAATACCAGTTCTCTCTGTACAGTTTTAAGATGTTTGACACCTGTCCATTTCTCACCAACCAAAGATGCATGTAAAAACAAATTATAAGGTACCACGGTAGTTCCCAC
>NZ_CAJWRQ010000040.1 GCF_913046405.1 uncultured Christiangramia sp. | reverse complement strand
AAACGGCCGCGCAGGGTAAGACAGGCCAGCCCGTGCGACGGAGCCTCGGAAATCAACGCCTCCTTGGATTCAGCCGCACCCACATAGCCCACGGGAAAGCCGAGGATAAGGGCCGGTGGCGGCGCGCCTTCCACGATCAGCTCCAGCAGCCGGAAGAGAGCCGTGGGCGCATTGCCGATAACCGCGATGGCTCCGTCCAGGTGGTCCAGCCAGTGGTCCAGCGCCGCCGCCGAACGGGTGATCCCTCCCGCCTTGGCCCGTTCTCCCACGCCGTCCTCCCGCAGGGTGCAGATCACCTCATTGCCTGCGGTCAGGCGCAGGCTGTCGATGCCCTGGGCCACCATGCTTGCGTCGCAGAGAATAGACGCGCCGGATTCAAGGGCGCCAATCCCCGCCGCCGTCACGTCGCCGCACCAGATCAGGTCGGGTATGATGTCCGGCAGAGCGCAGGCATGCACCAATCGCATGGCCACGGGCCGCAAGCTTTCGGGAATGCCTGAGAAATCCACCTCCTCGCCGATGATCTCGAAGGAACGGCGAGTAATATCCTCGGGGTGGCGCAGGTAATCGAAGTTCATCTAGGCGGGCTCCTTGGCCGGACCATGGTCGTGGGTGTGGTCATGATCGTGGCCGGTACCGATGCCGCGCACATGGTGGTGGTGCCCGGCCTGGGGCTGGCCCTGGGCGTCCTCGAAACCCACCACCTGTTCACGGTATTTGCACAGCAAGCAGTTCATGGCGTTGTCGCCCTCGGCGATTCCCGTCACCCGCTCGGCTAGGGTATCAAGCACCCTGGGGTGGTCGTTTAGATAAGAGGCGGCGACGAATTCCGTGCCTGGATACTTGGACGCCACTTCGGCCATCTGGGCATAAATGCGCTTCACCAGCACCCCGGTGAAAAGAAAATAGGGAAAGACGATGATGCGCCGGAATGACATGGCCGCCACCCGTTCCAGCCCTTTGTCCACGCGGGGATGAGCGACGCCGCTGTAGCAGGTCTCGGCCCAGCCCAGGTCCATCCCCTCCCACAGCATGCGGGTGACCTTGGACACATTGGAATTGGCGTCGGGGTCGTTGGTGCCGCGCCCCACCACCATGAGCAGGGTGTCAGCCGCCGCCACACCGCCCCCCGCGGTTTCCATGGCGGCCTGGATACGGTCGCGCGCCGCCATCAGCAGTTTGGGCTCGATGGAGAGGTCGCGCCCGCAAGAGAGAGAGAGAACTGGATGGGAGGCAGCGAAGCTGTTGAGTTCCCAGGGGATATCGTTTTTCACATGGCCGGCGGCGAAAAGTATGGCGGGTGCCGCGAGAATTTCCGTCACCCCGCGCTCCATCAGCTTTTTCAGCCCTTCCTGGATGGTGGGCCGGGCAAATTCCAGAAAGCCCGATTCAACATCATATTGCGGCAGCCTTTCGCGCATGCCCCGCGCCAGAGACTGGAATTCCGCCACAGCCTCTTCATCGCGGCTGCCATGGCCGCAGATCATCACGCCCGTCTTGCTCATTAATGCTGTTCCCTTCCTTTAAACCTTAAGTGGTGGCAGTCCGGGGGCGAAGGTCATTTGCCGATTGACCAAAGAAGCCCCGGCATACCATTCTCGAAGGATGACGGAGTTCGCCGCCGTAAATACCCTTGCCAGCCCGCATCTCCTGTTCCTGCTTCTGGCCGCCCTGGTAATAATTCCGTTTGCCTGGCTGCGTGCTGTGGAAAAACCAATGAGATACGCGATTATCAAGATCTTCAATGTTGCAGTAAACCTTGGTCTGAATGTTTTTTTCCTGGTTTACCTGAAAGATCTGGCAGAGGAATATAGCTTTTTCCGAAGTATCTATGTAGAGGATTTTAAGATCAGTTATGTATTTATATCCAACCTTATAGCAAGCGGACTTACGCTTTTGCTTATGCTGCCTTTTTACTTCAGAATCTCTTTCACTTTTGATTCGGTACTCTGGCGTAAGATGCTGTCTTATGGATTCCCTATCCTGATTGCGGGAATTGCCTTTTCAGTAAATGAAGTTTTTGATAGAATTCTGCTTGACCGGCTATTACCTCAGGATATAGCACGTGAACAAATTGGAGCATACTCGGCCTGTTATAAGCTCGCCATGTTCATGACCTTATTTGCAACCGCATTTAGATTGGGAATAGAACCTTTCTTTTTCAGCCATTCCAGCGAAGAAAATGCTACTACAACGTATGCTCGTATCACTAACTATTTTGTCATTCTGGGAAGTTTGATCCTGCTGGGCGTGATCGTTTTTGCCGATCTTTTAAAGATATTGATCATTAAAGATTCCGCTTACTGGGAAGCAATGGAAATCGTGCCATTAATTTTACTGGCGAACCTTTTTCTTGGTATCTACCACAATCTTTCAGTTTGGTATAAGGTAACAGACCGCACAAAATTTGGAGGCTATATTTCTCTGGCTGGAGCTGCCGTGACCATAGCTCTAAACCTATACCTTATTCCGAAGATAGGTTATACCGGTTCTGCCATCGCAACACTTGCCGCTTATGGCTTGATGATGATACTCTCTTATTACTACGGAAGAAAATATTATAAGGTTCCTTACGATATGACTCGAATAGGAGCTTACCTTCTGGTATCCATTACCTTCTCAATAATCTCATTTTACTTTTTCCGGGGAAATTATTTCGTGGGAATCCCGTTATTATTGATATTTATGGGTGTCATTTACTATTTTGAAAAAGACCAGATTTTAAGAATCATACAATCCTAAGACATGGAAGTAAAAGTGATCAATAAGTCGGCACACAAGTTGCCGCATTATGAAACCGATTTTTCTGCAGGAATGGATCTTCGAGCTAATATTGATGATCCAATTATGCTGAAACCTTTAGAAAGAACCATTGTAAAAACAGGACTTTTTATTGAACTTCCTTTGGGTTTTGAAGCCCAGGTGAGACCAAGAAGCGGTCTTGCGGCCAAGAAAGGGATTACGGTACTCAATGCACCAGGAACAATCGATGCCGATTATAGAGGTGAAATTGGTGTCATCCTTGTAAATTTGTCCAATGAAGCATTTGAGATCCAGAATGGAGAGCGTATTGCTCAAATGGTCATCGCTAAACACGAACAGATCTCCTGGGAGGAAGTAGACATTCTTGGAGAAACTTCCCGGGGCGCAGGAGGTTTTGGAAGCACTGGAAATAACTAGCCCATATTTAAAGATTAATTAAAAAGCTATAAAATGAAAATTATTGTACCAATGGCAGGTCGTGGTTCACGACTTCGTCCACATACTTTGACTGTACCAAAACCTTTAATTCCTATCGCAGGAAAACCTATCGTTCATCGACTGGTAGAAGATATTGCGAAGGTTCTTGATGAAAAGATCGACGAGGTTGCATTCATCATAGGAGAGGATTTTGGAGAAAAAGTGGAAGAAGATCTTAAAAAGATCGCCGAAAGTCTTGGCGCCAAAGGAACGATCTATTACCAGGATAAACCATTGGGAACCGGTCACGCGATCATGTGTGCTAAAGAATCTCTTAGTGGTCCTGCAGTAGTTGCTTATGCCGATACACTCTTTAAAGCCGACTTTAACCTTGACAAATCTGCAGATGCGGTTATGTGGGTAAAGAAAGTTGAGAATCCATCAGCTTACGGTGTGGTGAAGTTGAATAACAATAACGAGATCACAGATCTTGTTGAAAAGCCTGAAGAATTTGTTTCAGATCTTGCGGTTATTGGAATATACTATTTCAAGGATGTGGCAGTTTTGAAAGATGAACTTCAGAATGTTCTGGATGCAAAGCTAACCCGCGGTGGAGAGTATCAGATCAACGATGGGATTGAAGCAATGCGTAAAAACGGACTTCGTTTTGTTCCAGGAAAAGTAGATGAATGGATGGACTGTGGAAACAAAAATGTCACCGTGGAAACAAATGGTAGAATGCTGAATTTCCTTCATCAGGATGGAGAGAAATTAATGGCAGACTCTGTAAAGATTAAAGATTCTGAAATTACCGAACCTTGTTATATTGGTGAAAATGTGGAATTGATCAATGCTAAAATTGGACCTAATGTATCCATTGGTGATGGAACTAAAATTACAAACAGTACGGTAAAGAACAGTCTTATCCAGACCTTTGCTGAAGTGAAAAATGCAAAACTTGATAATGCCATGATTGGGAATTTTGCCAGATTCGACGGTGACTTTACCCAGATTAGCATCGGTGATTACTCAGTTTTAGAATAACTTTTATGCGTACATCTGGGTGCCTACTTCTTATGTTATGGTTTATACTTTCTGTGCAGGCACAGGATGATAAACGTCCATTTGAAGATGTGAACCAGGATGATCTCGGTCTTGTGAATGATGAGTTTCAGGAACTTTTCTTTGAAGCTCTCAAGCAAAAAGGCATTGAGAATTACGAGAAAGCAATTGTAGCACTGCGTAAAGCTTCAGAAATTTCTGAAGACAACGCGGTGCTTTATTTTGAACTTGGCAAGAATTATCGGGAACTTCAGCAATTTCCGGCAGCTATCGAAAATTTTCAGAAGGCTACAGCATTAGAACCCAAAAGGGAAGCTATTCTTGTCTCGCTTTTTGAAACTTATGCCGCTACTCGTGATTTTGAAAGTGCAATTTCCACAGTGCAAAAGCTTATTAGTTTTGATTCTGATTATCAAGAGGACCTGGCTAATTTGTATTTGCTCAATGAAGATTATGAAAATGCATTACAACTTATCGATCAATTAGATCAAAACCTTGGAGCAAATTCCTATCGAAACTCGTTACGCCGGCAGATCTATGCGAGAACCAATAATACCGATGCTCAAATTCAGAATTTAAGGCAGAGTATCGCTGCTAACCCTGAGCAGGAAAGAAACTACCTCAATCTTATTTACATGTATAGCGAGCAGGGTGAGGATGAAGAAGCCTATAATGTTGCCAATGAACTTCTGGAAAGCAATCCCGGTTCTTCTCTGGCTCATCTCGCACTATATAAATTTCAGCTAGAAAAACAGGAGCCTGAAGCTGCTATTGCTTCCATGGAAATAGTATTTGAAAGTGAAGAAATTGATGCAGAGTCTAAGTTTAAAGTGCTCAATGACTTCCTGATATTTGTACAGGAGAATCCTGAATATGAAGACCAGCTGGTAGAAGTTGCTCAAAAACTTACCCAAACCGAGAATGCACCGGGTTTGTATGAAAAACTAGGACAATTTTATCTCCAAAAAGCTGATCGGGAAAATGCACTTCGGTATTTTGAATTGGGAATAGAGAAGAATTCTTCCAATTTCGAACTTACCAGGAATACACTATTGTTGCAAATCGATCTTCAGAAATATGAAGACGTTAGAGAATTGAGTGCACAGGCGTTGGAAAACTTCCCTTCGCAACCTGTTTTATACCTGTTTGAGGGGGTTGCACTTAATAAGCTTGAAAAATTCGAGCAGGCAGAAAGCAGTTTGAAAGATGGTTTGGATTACCTGGTCGATGATATTAGAATGGAAGCCGATTTCTATGCCCAGCTTTCCTTTAGCTATAATGGTATGAATAATGCAGGATTGGCGAATGAATACCGCGCTAAAGCGGAGCAATTACTTAAAGAAATAAATTGATGATTAGAAGAATAGTAGCACTGGTATTTATGGCGGTATTTATAGCTTCCTGCGGAAGTTCCCGTCGTGCCGGAAAGATCGTTACAAAGAACACAGAAGCTGTTTCTATTATTAAAAAGCATTATGCTGAAGAAGCCGATTATAAGACCGCTTCCGGGAAATTAAGAGCAGTATACCAGGATGATGAAAAAACGCAATCTGTAAACCTTAGTTTTAGAATGGAAAAGGACAAGGCGATCTGGATGAGCGCGAGTATTCTCGGTTTTCCTGTGGCCAAAGTCTACATCACTCCCACTAGTGTGAGCTATTATGAAAAGGTCACTCAGAGTTATTTTGATGGAGACTTCAGGTTAGTTAGTGATTTTCTTGGAACTCCACTGGATTTCCAAAAACTTCAGAATTTATTGATTGGACAGGCGATCTATGACCTTCGTACTGAAGAGTATGATTTTACACAATCTCCAAGAGGGTTTCAATTCGTTCAGGATGAAGAAGCTGCTGATATGAAAAAAATGTTCCTGCTGGATAGTCGTACTTTGAAAGCAGCAGCGCAGCAACTGGCACAGGTTTCAGAAAACAGAAGTCTTACGGTCACCTATTCAGATTACCAGGTGGTAGATGGTATTGTTTTTCCTGAAGAGATTCGTATTATCGCCAATGAAGGAGGAAGCAGCACCAATATTGAAATTACTTACAGAAGCATCAGTTTCAATGAGGAAGTTAGTTTTCCTTTCGACATCCCATCCGGTTACGAAGAAATAAGCTTGAAATGATTAGAATGAAGGCTTCAAATGTATTGATTATTCTACTGCTTTGCCTAGGTGGTATGCAGGTTAGTTATGCTCAAACAGATCGTGAAGAACTGGAAAAAAGGCGTATTCAGCTTAGAAATGAGATCACCAGGATCAATGAGCTTAGAATTTCCAACCAGAAGAAACAACGCTCGGTGCTTGTGCAGGTGGAAGATCTTGGACAGCAAATAAAAAGTACCGAAGATCTTATAAAACTCACCAACCAGCAGGCAAATTTGCTCACTAGGGAAATTACGACCAATACGAATAAAATTGGAGCGCTTAGAAAAGAGCTGGAACAGCTTAAGGAAGATTATGCCCGAATGATCGAGAAAAGCTATAAGAGCAAGTCTCAGCAAAGCAGAGTGATGTTCTTGCTGTCTTCTCAGAATTTCCTGCAGGCTTATAAACGAATTCAGTATATGAAGCAGTATACCAATTATCGTAAACAGCAAGGGGAAGAGATCAAGGCCAATACGATAGAATTGCAGCAGTTGAATTCCAGACTGGTTCAGCAGAAAGAAGAAAAACAGAAACTAATTGCTGAAAATAGAAAAACCAGGGCTCAGTTAGAACAAAATAGAAAATCTCAGCAAGAACTTGTTTCCACGATCAAAAAACGGGAAGGTGAATTTGCGAGTCAGTTAAAAAGCAAACAGAGCGAGATCGACGAAATCGACAGAGCGATCGATCGAATGATTCGCGAATCTATTGCCAAGGCGAATAAAGAGAGCGGTTCCAGCTCGAGAAGTACATATGAACTTACTCCAGAAGCGAAAGCACTGGCGACTGACTTTAATAACAACAAAGGGAAATTGCCATGGCCGGTGAAATCTGGTGTAGTGACAATGAAGTTTGGAAAACAGCCGCATCCCGTAGTAAGCTCGGTAATGGTAAATAATAACGGCGTACGAATAGATACTGATAAAGGTGGAAAGGCACGTGCGGTATTTAATGGAACTGTAAGCGAAGTGCAGGCGGTCAAAGGTGCGAACAAAGCGGTGATGGTAAGACACGGTGATTTTATTACAATCTATAACAACCTTGAGAATGTGTTCGTGAAAAAGGGAGACGCGGTTAGCACAGAACAGGAAATAGGAGAGATCGCAACAAGCAAAACTACTGGTAAAACTACTCTGCATTTCCTATTGTATAAGAATGATCAGAAAATGGATCCTGCAGGATGGATTTATAGAATGTAATTTGAACGCAACCTTATGGGTTTGAAAGCATCTATTGAATAGAATCTAACCTATGAATTCAATAAAATCTGGCTATACGTGTGCGTTGATAGTGGCTATGCTACTACTGCTGCAGGCATGTACACCTGTTTCCATCGAAAATAACAAACGCATTCTGGTACAGGGAAAATTTGTGACTCCTGAAGGGGCTGCTATACAAGGAATCCGGGTAAGTACAAAAACAGATATCAAAGGTTTTTTAAGCCGGGGACAGGGCACACTTTCTGAAGCTCTAAGCGATGAAAATGGTGACGTTTCCATGGTCTCTCTGGATGTTGATCCTGGCATTCTATGTCTGGATATTAAAAATACGTCCAATGAGCGCAGACTGCAGAGTTTTACAGTATGTGATTCGTCATTCAGCAGGAAGGAAACTTTGCTGGATCTTGGTGAATTTGTTCTGAAAGAAATCATAGGAACGAGCATAATAATTCGGCATAATTCAGATGTTTATTATACGTTGAGATCTGAAGCACCTTCAGTGCGAATTGGTATTGAAGACTGGAATGAACTAAGCTCTTACGATGATTTAGACCTGGCTTCGAAATATACAACCCGGGAATCCTTTCTGAATTCTGAAAATCAGGTTGATACCTTAAGAGTTACTACCACTAATAATTCTACTGTTTATTTAAAATTACAAAGTGGCCTGGAAGAATATACTTATGAATTTGAGGTGAACGAAATTGATGCAAGCTATGAAATCGATCTTTAGGCTCATGATAGTGCTAATTATTTGTTCTACTGTTTCAGTGAAAGCACAGGAGCAGGACCGCACTAAATTTTCTCCGCATCATTTTAATCGTATACAGCTGGATCCGGAACTAAGCTTATTTACTGCAATAGGAGATAACTTTTTAAAGGATGCTTATGATCTCAAAATCGGCACGGGCATTACTGCGAGCTTTTATCTACATAAGAACTGGTACATAGGAACTCGATTTTTAAATATAAATACACAGATAACCAGGCCGGAAAATCTTGGCGACATCAAGAAGACAAATATCTTTACATTCGGTGTTCATGGTGCATATGTTTATGAATTTACCGAGCGTCTATACCTGGACCTAATTGCCGGGATTGGTTCGACCGGCTATTACCATGATTCAAAATTTGGTACAAACTTTAGAGATTCGGCTACCAGTATTTGGGGCGGGCCAAAAATCAGTTATCGTATCAATAATTTCTTCGGAATATTCCTGGGAAGTGAATTTAGAAGAGATTTTATGAATATTGAAGTCAGCGAACAGCTGGACGACTACTTTGGTAATGCGAACTTACTAAGTATAAGAGCAGGGGTGAGGTTTATCACGCACTAATCTTTGTCGAAAAGAGCTTTAAGTTCAGTAGCATCACTAGGTTTCATTTTACCCGCAAGTACAAGACTAAGTTGCTTTCTACGCAAAGCAGCGGCAAATCTTTCTTTTTCAAGGTCGGTTTCCGGCTCCAGCTGTGGGATTTGAATTGGAGTTCCGGTTTCGTCTACTGCCACAAACGTATAAATTGCTTCATTTGCTTTTGTTCTACGACCACTTTCACGGTCTTCCACCCAAACATCTATAAAGATCTCCATAGAGCTCTTAAAAGCTCTTGAAACGGCTGCTTCAACAGTTACAACACTCCCTAAAGGGATCGCTTTGTTAAAAGCTACGTGATTGACTGAAGCAGTTACTACGATCCTACGACTATGACGTCTTGCGGCGATACTGGCTGCACGATCCATTCTTGCCAGTAGTTCACCACCAAAAAGATTGTTCAGCGGATTCGTTTCACTGGGTAAAACAAGATCTGTAAGTGTAGTACGAGATTCATTAGGTGATTTAGCCTCCATGTAAGAATTTTTTGCAAAAATAGGGAGGTTAGCGGTAATTTTGCAGTTAACGAACTATTAAATTACAGTTCCTGAACCAATAACCAGGCTGCATCATTTGTTTTCTTAACCGCATAAAGTTTGTTGATCGCCTCTCTTCTGGTTTGATGACTGGAATAAACCACCTGGTGAAGTCCATATTTGTTAGCTCCTAGTAATCGGGCTTTGAAACCTTCAGCTTTAAGTTCATCAACTTTGGTTTGTGCGTTTTCTTCAACTCTAAATGCACCTGCAACTACATGATAGTTGCCGGATTGTTTTTCAACTTCGAAGGTAACCGCTGGTAGCGGGTTATCAATGACAAAGGTGGCCTGTTGTATTTGTTCCTGAAGCTGATTTTCTGCTTCCTGCTGTTCAGCAATATTATGCTTTGTGACCTGGCTGCTGTAGATATTAAGCCCGGCAAAACTTGAAATTCCAAGAGCGATAAGACCAATTGCGGCATATTTCCAGATAGATGATCTTTTGCTTTCAGGAGTGAAAGTAATTGGAGCTTTTTCCTCAAGTTCTGATACCTGCTTTTTGTAAACCTCTCTATTAACCGGCAAGGCTTTGTACGTGTCCAGACCAAAGGACTGTGTGAGAAAGTTTACATTCGTAACAGGTTCAAATTGCAGTTTATCTCCATTATCCAGATAAAGCTCGCCAATATTCTCAAGCCTGGCTTTGGAAGCATTTTGTAACGAAGATTCCAGGTCGTATACATACTCCTGGATCATGTTATTTGCAGTCTGATATTTCACATTCTCAACCTCAGCAATATAATTCGCAAGAAGCCCATCATTTTTGATAAGCTGCCTGTTAAATGAGATCACCTTTTTTGGAGGAAAGAACTCATTGGAACTTTCATCGATAAAAGCTGATTGCTTCTGGGCCAGAAAGGCACCAAAACCGGGAAGAACTACACATTCGTAACGGTATAGCAGGTCCTGTATGTAATTGGAAATATTCATCGAGTGCAAAAATATAGATTAAAGACAGTTAGTTAAAGTTACCTAAACAATTTTTATTAACAAATGTTTTTTTCTGTAAATTTCGTCAAATTATCCTAAATGGAACCTGATCAACTTTTGTACACCCTGGCGCTGCAACATGTTCCAAATCTGGGAGATAGCACAGCTAAAAAACTAATAAGACATTTTGGTTCTGCGGAAAATGTTTTCAAAGAAAAAAAGTCAAGTCTACTTAAAATTGATGGTATCGGGAAGACCAGGATCAGTGAAATAGAGAATCCAATTCATCTGAAGGAAGCTGAAAAGGAACTTGGTTTTATTCAGAAGAATAAGATTAGTGTAAGCTATTTCAAGGAAGAAAGCTATCCTGAAAAACTCAAACATTGCCAGGATTCACCATTACTGTTATTTAGCCGGGGTGCTATAGAACTTAGCAGGAAGAGAATCCTTAGTATCGTTGGGACTCGCCAGGTCAGTTCACATGGAATCTCCTTTTGCGAAAAGCTTATAGAGGATCTCGCACCTTTAGAGCCGGTCATTATCTCAGGATTTGCATACGGAACCGATATTACGGCTCATAAAGCAGCCATCCGGAATAAATTACAAACTGTAGCCTGCCTTGCGCACGGTCTAAACCAGATATATCCAAAAGCTCATAAAAAGTATATGACCGAAATGGAGGAGAATGGAGGGTTTTTTACCGACTTCTGGAGTACCGATACTTTTGATCGCAACAACTTCCTGAAAAGAAACCGGATCATTGCCGGTTTGAGTGAAGCTACTGTAGTCATCGAAAGTGCAGAAAAAGGAGGAGCATTAGTCACGGCCGATATTGCCAATTCCTATGACAGAGAGGTTTTTGCTGTTCCGGGTAGACCGGGGGACAAGTCAAGTATTGGCTGTAATGAATTAATTAAAAGCCAGAATGCAAGAGTGCTAACTTCCGCAGCAGATATCGCATATATGCTCAACTGGCGCACTAATGAACATGATCTCAAACCAGTTCAGAAGAAATTATTTATTGATCTTGGAGTAGAAGAGCAGCTCTTGTATGACCAGTTACAACTTCAGGGAAAAACTGAATTGGACTTGCTGGCACTTCAATGTAAAATACCCACCTTTAAAACGGCTTCGTTATTATTGAGTATGGAATTGAAGGGAGCGGTGAGACCACTTCCCGGTAAATTATTTGAAATCGCGTAGGCTTAGTAACCTAATTTGGTTCTAACTTTAGCCAGAACTTCATTCGCTACACTTTTAGCTTTTTCTGCTCCAATCGATAGAGCTTTGTCTACTTCTTCCAGATTATTGATATAGTATTCGTATTTCTCACGTGGTTCAGCGAATTTATCCCGAACAAGTTCGAACAATGCCTGTTTGGCATGACCGTAACCATAGCCACCTGCTTCGTAGTTCTTCCTCATTTCAGCTAATTGCCCTTCAGAAGCCATGATCTTATAAAGCGCAAACACATTACAGGTATCAGGATCTTTTGGCTCTTCCAGCGGAGTACTGTCGGTAGCAATTCCCATGATCTGCTTTCTTAGCTTCTTATCAGTCTGGAAAATATTGATGGTATTTTCTTTCGATTTGCTCATTTTCGCACCATCAGTTCCTGGTATGTACATGGTTTCTTCCTGCACATTACCTTCAGGAATTACAAATACATCCCCCATTTTTGCGTGGAAACGGGAAGCAACATCCCGGGTCATCTCGATATGCTGTAATTGATCTTTCCCAACCGGAACAATTTCAGCATCATAGAGAAGAATATCGGCCGCCATAAGCATAGGATAGGTAAACAATCCGCTATTTACGTCTTCAAGACGATCTGCCTTATCCTTAAAAGAATGCGCAAGGGTTAGCCTCTGGAATGGAAAGAAACAACTTAGATACCACGAAAGTTCAGCAACCTGAGGGATATCAGACTGGCGATAAAATACACTTCTTTCAATATCAAGTCCACAAGCGAGCCAGGTCGCCGCTACAGAATAAGTGTTTTGACGTAGCGTCTCAGCATCTTTGATCTGGGTAAGGGAATGCAGATCTGCAATAAAAATAAAGGAATCATTCTTAGGATCGTTCGCCATATTAATGGCAGGTATAATTGCTCCTAGTAAATTCCCCAAATGAGGGGTTCCTGTACTCTGTACTCCTGTAAGTATTCTTGACATCGAATTTTCGAATTTTCCTGCAAAGGTAAATTTTTTATAGAACTCCTTCCTTTCATTTTACTACTTTTGAGGCATGCGATACATCAAAATGGCAGGCATCCTTCTATGGAGAATCTGGTTCTATATTCTCCTGATCGTACCTATCGTTATAATGCTTCCCGTTTTGATCGTTTTTACCACTTCTGAAAAGTTTTATCCGCAGTATTTCGTTTGCTCCCGTATATGGGCGAAATGTATTCTCTACGGAATGGGTTTTTGGGTTAAAGTTAAAGCTGAAGAAATTCCTGAAAAGCATAAAAGTTATATGCTGGTGGCAAATCATACCAGTATGCTTGATATTATGCAGATGCTGGTCATTATGAAGCAACCCTTCGTTTTTATTGGAAAAAAGGAACTCAGTAAAATCCCTGTTTTCGGGTTCTTCTACAAACGAACCTGTATACTGGTGGATCGCAAGAATCAGCAAAGCAGGAAAGCTGCATTTCTGGAAGCACAAAGAAGATTAAAACAAGGAAATTCAATATGTATATTTCCTGAAGGCGGAGTGCCAGATGATCATTCGGTCGTGCTGGATCAATTTAAAGAAGGAGCTTTTAGACTGGCCATTGAACATCAGATTCCAATTGTACCCATCACATTTCACGATTCGAAAAGAAGATTTTCATATAGATTCCTTTCGGGCAGTCCCGGAAAGTTACGAGTTAAGATCCATCATTTTATTCCTACGCGTGGCCTGGAAATGGCCGATAGAAAAGAGATTAAGAACTCTACTTTCAATATTATTCATGATGAGCTGGTAGATCCTTCGGTTCATTAGAAAGTATAGCTAATCCCTGAGTAAAGCCCGAAATTAACTGGACGTACATTATCAACGTTATTAAAAGTGTTGACCTGGTATTTCATCATTGGTTCTACGCTCAGGCTTATCTTATCGCTAATTTCGTAATCCACCCCAATCCCAACATTCGTACTAAAACTTGTTTTATTGATATTGGAAGCTGTTCCAAGTTTGGTCCTGGATTCAGCCGTTACAAGATCCACACTGTTCTGATCAAGGAAAAGTCCGCTTGCACCCCCAATTAGATTTAGTCCAAAACGCTCATCGACCAAAGCGTATTCCACTTCCAGAGGAACTTCGATAAATCCAAATTGCTGATTGATTTCTCCGGGAGTGAACACAGTTGGAGAGATAATACTCCCGTTGCTACCATCACTATTGCCGCCAAAACTAGGTAGACCACTATCATTAGGAGATTCAACCCTAATTTCAATATTATCTTCTGTAGAATTTATATTTCCAAAGCCTGGATTCATCGCTGTTGGGCTATAAGATACATTGGCTATGTTCTGACTCATGTTCACCTTGCTAATACCAGTTCTAATCTTGAAATTTTTAGCGATAACATAAGCTAGTTTCACACCGTATGAGAAAGTTACTTCGGCATTGGTGGAATTGTTCGAAAATTGGTTGGACAATTCATTACCATCACCAAGGTTCGCATAGAAAACCGGTGCGGCAAAAGTTGACAGACGAAGATTTTTCTGGTTGAGGTTGTCATCCTCATTGTTTTCTTTATTTTCTTCGGAAGCTTTTGCGGCTAACAACTCATTCAGCTGATTTAAAGAAGTATCCTCTAAAAGAGCAGTACTTAACAGTTCATCTGAAAGTTCAGGATTTCGGTCCTTCCAGTAGTTTTCGAATATACTTTGAATGGCATTTCTTTTCTCTGCTTCATCTTTCGAGGCTATAGCTTTTTTGCTGGCAGATGTAGTTGCTGAGGTACGATACTGATTATTTAAAATGTTTTCTTCTGAATTTTTATCACCATTCTTTTCCTGATGAGCATAACGGGAGTCTTCTTTTGATTGTTGATTGGTCTGGGATCCATTTCTTCCCGAATCATTTAAATCTTTTTCATTTTCAGTATTATTAATTCGATCAGTAATAGCAGCATTAGAGCTGCCTGCTTCTTCAGAATTGTTTTTATCTCCTTGACTATTATTCGCCGCGGCTCCAGATTGTTCCTTTTCAATGATCACATCCTGGTTTGCAATTCTTTCTTCTGAAGCAGAATCCTGATTCACATTATCATGGCTTTTAGATCCCTTTTCTACAGACTCATTCACAAATCCCGGTTCTGAAACTTCCGTAGAAGAAACATTCATTTTCCAGATTCCCGTAGCAACTAAGGCTAGAATTGCAGCCGCAGCAGTAAATCTAAGCCAGAGTGGAATGACTGGCTTTTTAGCAACTGGTGGTGTTCCGGCATCAAGTCGCGCCGATATTTGCTCCCAGTTTCTAGGAGAAGGTTCTTTCTCGAAGTCCTTGAACTTCTCCTGAAAGATCCTGTCTATGTTCTTTTTCTCTTTCATGATGATTTCACCGCTTTTGAGTTCTGTACCAATTCAATTTTCTCCTTCAGAGAAGTTCTGGCTCTGGCCAGGTTTGATTTTGAAGTTCCCTCAGTGATACTTAATAAATCTGAAATTTCTTTATGAGAATACCCATCCAGCACATAAAGGTTGAATACCTGTCTATATCTATCTGGTAATTCCTGTACGCATTGTAGGAGGAAGTCTACGGAAATATTATCTGTTTCAACTTCTACTTCATCTTCCGGCAGATCCTCTTCGTTGGTAATGCCGTAAACTTTCTGTTGCCTGTGTTTTTGAAGTGATGTATTAATTAGAATGCGTTTCATCCATCCTTCAAAAGATCCCTTATCCTGAAACTGACCAATCTTTTCGAAAATGGTCACGAACCCATCCTGTAAATTATCCTCTGCCTGTTGATAGTTGTCAGAATATTTCAGGCATACCCCAAACAACTTGGGAGAATAGAGTTTGTAAAGCTCTTCCTGAGCTTTCCTTTCATGTTGTTTACAACGGTAGATGAGGTCTTTGGAACCCACGTATTCATTTTAGGTTAGTGCTTATAACTGCTCCATTACAACAGGGACGGTAACTTCTTCATAGATCGCTTCATCTCCTTCCTGTCCTTTCCAGAATCTAAAAGTGTAATCTCTTTCTTCATCGATGGTCACTACAAACTTTGTGCTTGAAGTTGCTCCAATAACATCTCTGGTACAGGAACTATTTTCGACAACAGCGGTAACAACCGAAATGTAGATCTGGCTTCTTTCTTCTGAAGTTGTGCCTGCTCTTCGAGCGTCTAGCGCCTGAAAGTTATTACAATCTGATGGAAAGACGAAATCTACTCTTACATCGTAAGTTTTACCTAATACAAATTCGTCTGGCAGATCATGACTGGTAATACTTGCTAATTCGTAGGAGGTGATTTGGGAATCATTGTCTACTGAACAACTTATTAGCAGTAATGTCAGGGCTATTACAACCAATTTTCTCATATTCTTATTGCTTTTATAATAGATGCAAAAATTGAGAAATGGTTGCGTAGGTATCAAAAAAAATCCCCGGGAGGGGATTTTTAATTAAGCTTCTTTGGCGACCTTGATCGCTTCTTTAATTTTTACTTCCAGTTCTTCCATAAGATCTGGATTATCCTTTAATAAGGTTTTGACTGCATCACGACCCTGTCCAAGTTTGGTGTCTTCATAGCTAAACCATGATCCACTTTTCTTAACAATCTCGTAATCCACACCAATATCAATGATCTCACCGATCTTGGAAACACCCTCACCGTACATGATATCGAATTCGGCAGTTTTAAATGGTGGAGCAACTTTGTTCTTCACTACTTTAACCCTGGTCTTATTACCCATTACGTTATTTGCACTATCCTTGATTTGGGTAGATCTTCTAATATCCAAACGAACGGAAGCGTAGAATTTTAATGCATTACCACCGGTAGTAGTTTCCGGATTCCCGAACATTACCCCGATTTTCTCTCTTAGCTGGTTGATAAAGATCACCGTACAATTTGTTTTGCTAATTGAAGAAGTAAGTTTTCTAAGTGCCTGCGACATTAATCTCGCATGAAGTCCCATTTTAGAATCACCCATTTCCCCTTCTATCTCGCTCTTTGGTGTAAGTGCCGCAACGGAGTCAATCACAATAATATCGATCGCACCAGAGCGAATAAGATTATCTGTTATTTCAAGCGCCTGTTCACCGTTATCTGGTTGAGAGATGATCAGGTTATCAATATCAACATCAAGTTTTTCAGCATAAAAACGATCAAAAGCATGTTCTGCATCAATAAAAGCAGCAATACCGCCTTTTTTCTGAGCTTCAGCAATCGCATGTAAAGTAAGTGTGGTTTTACCAGAAGATTCAGGACCATAGATCTCGATTACTCTTCCTCTTGGGTATCCACCAACTCCCAAAGCAAGGTCCAATCCAAGTGAACCTGTAGAGATTGCGTCTACATCCACGACCACCTGGTCGCTCATTTTCATCACGGTACCCTTTCCGTAGGTTTTATCCATTTTGTCAAGGGTAAGCTTTAAGGCTTTTAATTTCGCTTCTTTCTCTTTATCGTTGCTCATGTATATGTTTTAAAATATATCCAATTAAGGTGTGCTAAAATAATATAAGTTTTGTTGCAATACAATAAAAATGTAGTTACAATTATGGAATTATTCCAAATATTTGGATAAGCTTTGGAAATACTCTCAAATTTTCTCACCTCAGTTAAAGATGTATCTTTGCCGAAATTTTTCTTAACCCTTAAAATATTAGTATAGCATGCAACTGTACAATAAATTGAGCGCTAGGGAAAGGGAAGCACTATTAGAAGAAGCCGGTGAAGACAGGCTTACGCTCTCTTTCTATGCTTACGCAAAAATCGGAAATCCCGAACTTTTCAGAAATCATCTTTTTATCGCCTGGGACCAGATGGATGTTCTCGGGAGGATCTATGTAGCGCACGAAGGTATTAATGCCCAGCTTTCAGTTCCTGCCAGGCGATTCAATGAATTCAAGAAATTTCTGGATGAAATTTATTTCCTGGAAAATGTTCGATTGAATATCGCCATAGAGCATGATATCAAGTCCTTTCTGAAGCTGAAGGTGAAAGTGCGTAAGAAGATCGTAGCAGATGGTCTTAATGATGATACTTTTGATGTAACCAATAAGGGAATTCACGTGGATGCCAACCGGTTCAATGAACTAATTAATGATCCAAACACAATTCTGGTGGATATGAGAAACCACTATGAGAGCGAAATTGGTCATTTTCAGGGCGCGATCACACCAGATGTGGATACCTTCCGGGATTCACTTGATATTATCGAAGAGGATCTGAAAGATCATAAAGAAGATAAGAACCTGGTGATGTACTGTACTGGCGGGATTCGATGCGAAAAAGCTAGTGCATATTACAAACACAAAGGATTTCAGAATGTTTATCAACTTGAAGGCGGAATTATTGAATATACCCGTCAGGTTGAAAATCAGCAACTGGAAAATAAATTTATAGGAAAGAACTTTGTTTTTGATCATCGACGTGCCGAGCGAATTTCAGAAGATGTGATCGCACAGTGTCATCAATGCGGAAAAGCTTGTGATACGCATGTAAATTGTGCGAACGAAGCTTGTCATCTGTTATTCATTCAGTGTGAGGAATGTGCTGAAAAAATGGATAATTGTTGTTCTACAGATTGTAAAGAGATCCATGCCTTACCTTATGAAGAACAGAAAGCATTGAGAAAAGGAAAAGGAGCCAGCAACAAGATCTTTAAAAAAGGAAGATCTGAAGTTTTGCGTTATAAGCAATAGTTTCTTCTAAATGGTGGAGCCAATTAATATTGGTATATTTACTGTTGAAAATTTTTATGAACCTCAAGGAGGTACTTTAGGGAATGCCGAATGCCCGGTATTGGGCTGTGAAGATGAAGGAGATCCTGCACCAGAAAGCAAAGCGCTTAGACAGGATGATGTTTTACAGGCTATCTAAAGCTACGCCCTCAATATATATAACATATGGCTTGCACAAGTTGCTCGACCGGCAAAGACGGTCAGCCGAAAGGATGTAAGAACAACGGAACCTGTGGAACAGACAGTTGTAATAAACTAAGCGTTTTCGACTGGCTTTCCAACATGTCTCTTCCGGGAGGCGTGGAACCTTTTAATATCGTAGAAGTACGTTTTAAAAACGGCCGTAAACACTTCTATAGAAATACTGAAAATCTAAGTCTTAGTATTGGCGATGTAGTTGCTACGGAAGCCAGCCCAGGTCACGATGTAGGACAGGTTAGTCTTACCGGTGAGCTCGTTCGCGTACAGATGAAGAAGAAAAAAGTTGCGCAGGATTCCGAAGAAGTTCTGAAGATCTACCGTAAAGCTTCTCAGAGAGATATCGATATCTGGCAGGAAGGAAGAGAACGCGAGGAGAAGATCAAACAACGATCAAGACAGATCGCGATCAGGCTTAATCTAAGCATGAAAATAAGCGATATCGAGTTTCAGGGAGATGGTTCTAAAGCTACTTTTTACTACACTGCGGAAGATCGTGTGGATTTTCGACAATTAATTAAGGAGTTCGCACGGGAATTCAATACCCGTATTGAAATGAAACAGATCGGACTTCGACAGGAAGCGGCCAGGCTTGGAGGAATTGGTTCCTGTGGTCGAGAACTTTGCTGTTCGACCTGGCTTACAGACTTTAGATCTGTTAGCACTTCAGCAGCGAGATATCAGCAATTATCCCTTAATCCTCAGAAACTTGCAGGACAATGTGGGAAATTGAAATGCTGCCTGAACTATGAATTGGATACTTATCTGGAAGCATTAAAATCTTTTCCAAAAACCGACGTTAAGTTAAAGACCAAGAAAGGAACTGCCGTATGTCAAAAAATTGACATTTTTAAAGGTGCGCTCTGGTATGCTTATGAAGGAGAATGGATGAACTGGCACCAGTTGAGTCCGGAACAGGCCAATAAGATCGTAGCCCTGAACAAAAAAGGTGAAGCGGCTACTAGCCTGGAAGAATATGAAACAGAAGTGATCCTAAGCGAAGAAAAAACAAAAGGATTTAATAATTCTGGCGGTGAAGATAGTCTTACGCGTTTTGATAAACCAAAACAGCAACAAAGTAAGAAACGAAATAAGAAAAGAAAGAAACGCAAACCAAACCCTACAAAGTCCAAGAATGCGTAAAGTTTTTTGCCTATTAATTTTTGTTTCAGCGCTTACAGTTGGCTGTGATGAAAAACGGGTTTTTGATGAATACCAGGCGGTACAGCGTTGGCATAAAGATTCAGTGGTCACTTTTGAACTGGACGAACTGGACTCTACAAAGGTATATGACCTGTTTATTAATGTGCGGAACAATAACCAGTACGCTTACAGTAATTTGTTTTTAATCACCGAAATCAGGTTCCCGCAGGGAAAGGTGATTAGCGATACTCTCGAGTATGAAATGGCTCGACCAGATGGAAAATGGCTTGGGGAAGGTTTTGGAGATATCAAGGAAAGCAAACTCTGGTACAAGGAAGACGTGAAATTTGAAGAATCGGGCAATTACAAAGTGAGCATACAACAGTCGATGCGCAAGAATGGTGATGTGGACGGTATCGAAGAACTGGAAGGAATTACCGATATAGGATTCAGAATTGAAAAGAACGACAATTAATTTTTAGCATATAAATGGCCGCTACTACCAAGAAAACAAAGAAACCAGCGCATAGCAATCGCAAGTATATCGTAGGTTTCTGGACATTATTCGGAATTGGGATTCTAGCTGGAATTCTAATTTTTCTTTTTGCAGGTTGGGGATTCTTCGGAAAGATGCCTTCTTTCGGTGAACTCGAAAACCCTGAAAACAACCTTGCTACCGAGATCTTTTCCGCAGATGGAGAAACCCTTGGGAAATATTACAGCGAGAACAGAACCCCAATCAAGTATGAAGATCTGCCAGATCATTTGGTACAGGCCCTGATTGCTACTGAAGATGAACGTTTTTATCAGCATGCAGGAATCGATGCGAAAGGAACCGCCAGAGCTGCAGTCTATTTGGGAACAAGAGGTGGCGCGAGTACCATTACGCAACAGTTAGCAAAACAATTATTTACTGAAGATGTTGCACAGAACGATGTGGAACGTGTATTTCAGAAAGTGAAGGAATGGGTGATTTCAACAAGACTGGAACGCCAGTACACCAAGGAAGAGATCATTACCATGTACTTCAATAAATACGATTTTATCTACCAGGCGGTGGGAATTCGTTCTGCTTCCAAGATCTATTTCGATAAGGAGCCTTCAGAATTGAAAATAGAAGAGTCGGCAGTTCTGGTAGGAATGCTGAAAAACTCTGCTCTTTACAACCCGATGCGAAGACCTGAACTGGTGGAATCCAGAAGAAACCAGGTTTTTGAGCAAATGAATCGTAATGGTTTTATTTCTGAACAGGAAACCGATTCTCTTCAGAAGTTACCAATGAAAATTGAATTTACTCCGGAAGGGCATGATGAGGGAATGGCAACTTATTTTAGAGCTTACCTTCAGGGCTTCATGAAAGAATGGATCGAAGAAAATCCGAAGCCAGATGGATCTGAGTATAGTTTATATCGTGACGGACTCAAGATTTACACCAGCATTGATTCAAAAATGCAGGAATACGCAGAGAATGCAGTCACCAGTCATATCGCCAATCTTCAGAAATCATTTGATCGCCAGAACGAGAAAAATCCAACGGCCCCTTTCCGCGATATTACGGAAGATGAGGTAGAGTCCAGTATACAGAATGCGATGAGAGTTTCTGCCCGCTGGAAGCAAATGAAAGCACAGGGAAAATCTGATGCTGAGATAAAGAAGTCCTTTAAAGAGAAAGCAGAAATGAGAGTTTTTAGCTGGAAAGGAAACATTGATACGGTAATGACTCCGCGAGATTCCATTCTTTACTATAAAGCATTTTTGCAAGCAGGAATGATGTCTATGGTTCCTCAAACCGGCGAAGTGAAAGCCTGGGTTGGAGGAATTGACTTTAAGCATTTCAAATACGAGCACGTTAAGCAGGGGAAAAGACAGGTAGGTTCAACCTTTAAACCCTTTGTGTACGCAACTGCAATAGACCAGCTAAAATTTTCACCTTGTGATACCTTGCCAAGATCTAAATTTACGATCGAGGCCGGTAAACATGGAAACATGAAAGATTGGGCGCCTAGAAACAGTGATAATAAATATTCAGGAATGCTTTCGCTTAAACAGGCGCTGGCAAACTCTGTAAATACCATTACCGCGCGATTGATCGATAAAACAGGTCCAGGACCCGTAATCGATCTACTTGGAAAACTTGGTATCGATACTAGAAACGTGCCCGCAGTACCTTCGATCGCACTGGGAACGGCAGATATCAGTCTTTTTGAGATGGTTTCTGCATACAGCACATTTGCGAACCAGGGAGTTTATATCAAACCGGTGATGGTCAATCGTATTGAAGACAAGAATGGGACTGTACTTTATCAAAACGTTCCTGAAACCAGGGATGTTCTTAGCAAAGAAGCAGCGTACGTGACTGTAAACCTATTGGAGGGCGTAACACAGGGAGGTTCAGGAACCAGACTTCGTAATACCTGGGGAACCACCAATGCGTTTTACAAGGATGTGATGACCGGTTATCCGTACGATTTTAAAAACCCGATCGCAGGTAAAACAGGGACCACGCAAAATCAAAGTGATGGTTGGTTTATGGGAATGGTGCCAGATCTTGTAACCGGAGTATGGGTAGGAGCTGAAGATCGTGCAGTGCATTTTCCAGGAATACAGTATGGTCAGGGAGCTACCATGGCACTGCCAATCTGGGGGATGTATATGAAAGATGTGTTTGCAAATCCAGATCTCAATGTGTCCAAAGAAGCTTTTGAAAGACCGGAGAATTTGAGCATTGCGATAGATTGTGCAAGCTATAACTCGAATAGTTCAAATGACGATTCGGTTCCAGACGAGCTTGATTTTTAGATAATCTTCAGTAATTCAGTATTATAATTCTGAATTATTTAATTAAGCCAACTTTAGTCGTTGTATTGACCTTTTAAATTTTGTATTTTCGGATTAAATTCTGAAAAAATGATCATAAAAACGGTTGATAGCGTACAGAAGGCTACACAAGGTGTAAAAGACGGAATGACTTTTATGCTAGGTGGTTTTGGACTCTGCGGAATTCCGGAGAACGCCATTTCTGAACTGGTACGCCTTAATATTAAAAATCTTACCTGTATTTCTAATAATGCAGGTGTAGATGATTTTGGACTTGGGCAATTACTTCACAAGAAACAGATCGATAAAATGATTTCCTCATATGTAGGTGAAAATGCCATTTTCGAGAAACAAATGCTTAGCGGTGAACTTGACGTGGAATTGATTCCGCAGGGAACGCTAGCAGCAAGATGCCAGGCAGCACAACAAGGTTTTCCTGCGATCTATACACCAGCAGGTTATGGAACTGAAGTTGCAGAAGGCAAGGAAACAAGAGAGTTTGACGGAAAAATGTACGTACTTGAAGAAGCTTTCAAGGCAGATTTCGCTTTTGTAAAAGCCTGGAAAGGGGATAGAGCTGGGAACCTTATTTTTAAAGGAACAGCCAGAAACTTTAATCCGGTCATGTGTGGTGCAGCGAAGATCACCGTAGCTGAGGTGGAAGAACTTGTCGAGCCTGGAGAACTGGATCCAAACCATATCCACGTACCGGGAATTTTTGTGCAAAGAATTTTCCAGGGAAAGGATTACGAGAAGAGAATTGAACAACGTACGGTTAGACAAAAAGATTAAGCGATGGCACTAGATAAAAACGGAATAGCACAACGAATTGCTAAGGAAGTAAAAGACGGATATTATGTAAATCTTGGAATAGGGATTCCTACATTAGTGGCAAACTTTGTTCGGGATGATATTCAGGTAGAGTTCCAGAGTGAAAATGGAATTCTGGGAATGGGTCGTTTTCCCCTGGATGGAGAGGAGGATGCAGATCTTATAAATGCCGGGAAACAAACGATCACTGCCAGACCCGGAGCAAGTTTTTTCGATTCTGCCACAAGTTTTGGGATGATACGAGGGAAACATGTCGATCTTACGATTCTTGGAGCTATGGAAGTTGCTGAAAACGGAGATATCGCCAACTGGAAGATCCCGGGCAAAATGGTAAAAGGAATGGGAGGCGCCATGGACCTGGTGGCTTCAGCAGAAAATATCATCGTGGCCATGATGCATACCAACAAGGCCGGAGAGTCCAAATTGCTGAAAAGATGTTCTCTGCCGCTTACAGGCGTTGGCTGTGTTACTAAGATCGTAACTAACCTTGCGGTGATAGAAGTAACCGATAATGGCTTTAAATTGCTTGAAACGGCACCGGGTGTAAGTGTAGAAGACGTTCAAAATGCTACGGAAGGAAAACTCATTGTTGAAGGCGATATTCCTGAAATGCAATTATAAATTCAAAGCCGGATTTATTCCGGCTTTTTTTATGTTCTAATCGTGGATATCACTGTTTACGATTCTCGATCATTTCGTAGGTCTCGTCTATATAGCGATAGAAATCTTCATAATGTTTATCATCATCTTTGCGAATGAGCTTTTCACCCAGCCTAACGATTACGAGCCTATCTTCAGGAATTATGATCACATACTGTCCTAAAATACCCCGCATATAATAGATATCTTTTCCATTATGATCGCTTAGCCAGAAGCCGTAGCCATAGTATGGTGAATCTTCGAATCTGGGTTTTGAAAGCTGTTCGATATAGGCAGCATCCAATAGTTGATCGCCGTTCCACAGGCCGTTATTCAGTAATAATTTTCCAAATTTTCCAAAGTTTCTCGCATTGGTAGCGATACAGCAGTATGCTTTCTCCATACCAGATTCTTTACTATCCAGTTGCCAGAGCGCACTATCGTTCATTCCCATTGGTTTCCAGAAACTTTCACTCAGGTAGTCACTCAGGCTTTTAC
>NZ_CAJWRQ010000039.1 GCF_913046405.1 uncultured Christiangramia sp. | reverse complement strand
TGTAAGGACGGTGTAAATCAGTGAGTGCCTCTGCCTCTGCCGGGACAGTAGCCAACTCTATCAATTCACTTCGTGAACCTATGCAAACGATAGCTGCACAACTACTGTCTTCACATCCCCAAAAGGGCAGTGGAGTACCCCAATAACGTTCTCTGCTAAACGCCCAATCAATATTGTTTTCAAGCCAATTTCCAAACCTACCTTGCTTAATATGATCGGGATGCCAGTTAATCTGTTCGTTACCTGAAAGTAATTCCTCACGAACCTTTGTTGTCGCTATATACCAAGAAGGCTTCGCATAGTAGAGCAATGGTGAATCACAACGCCAGCAAAAAGGATATGTATGTTTGATAACTTCACTTTTAAAAAGAAGACCTCTCTCTTCGAGATCATCAATTACCTTCTTAATTATCGTAAAAAGCTGATATTTCTCTCATCGGCCAATGTTTTCGATGCTTTTACCAACTATCCCTCCTACGAATATGACAAAACACTTAGTCAGAGCGTTTACGGCAGATTCAAGATCAAGATAGAAAACGCATTACTTAGACTGCCGAATAAACAATATAATATCCTGAGACTTCCTATGGTCTTCGGAAAAGGTTCTCCGCGGGTCAAGCAAATAAGAACGATTCTTGATCTAAACGAACCGCTGGAAGTTTTCCCAAATGTGGTCGTGAATGCTACTGAAATTGGAAAGGTCACTCAACAGATTCACTATATAATCAACAGGAACAGACAGGGAGTATTTCATTTGGGTAGTGATGACCTGGTGCATCAACGAGATCTGGTGGAGGACCTTACCAGGGAACTTGGTTATGAAAATCCTCTTTTCAAAAATGTTTACGACTCCAATTTTGATAGATTTCTGGCCGTACTTCCAAAGGATAATAAGCTTCCAAAGAATCTACAGATAAGTATTCAGGAAGTAGTCAAGGCATCTGCTAAATTATAGCTGTTAATCTGATATTAATCTGAAGCACCATACCAGAGATATGCTTCATTCTTAGTAACTTTAAGAAAACCAAATAATTAAGTCATGAAAAAATTAAGTGATACTGAGATAGATGATCAATTGAAAAATCTTGATGGATGGACATATGCTAAAGGTGCTATTCATACTTCCTTTGAATTTGAGAATTTTAAAGAAGCATTTACAGTAATGACAAGAATAGCATTTGAGGCTGAAGCTCAGGAGCATCATCCAAATTGGGGAAATGTATATAATCAACTGGAAATTTCCCTTTCTACCCACGATGCAAATGGTGTTACTGAAAAAGATTTTAAACTTGCCAGAACAATTGAAGAGATTATAGAGTCGACGAATTGATAAAATCTTGAAACTGCAAACTCAGCTCCGTATACATACTGTATTTAGGAGCTTTTTTATATTTTTGCGCAAACCTAATTATAATTTGAAATGGGAAGAGCTTTTGAATTTCGCAAAGCACGGAAAATGAAACGTTGGTCTGCAATGGCTAAAGCATTTACCAGGATTGGTAAAGATATTGTCATGGCGGTAAAAGAAGGTGGTCCAGATCCTGACACGAATGCGAAACTTCGTGCAGTGATCCAGAATGCGAAGAGTGTCAATATGCCTAAGGATAATATCGAGCGTGCGATCAAACGTGCTTCAGATAAAAACCAGGGTGACTATAAAGTAGTTCTTTTTGAAGGTTATGCTCCTCACGGTATTGCTGTTCTTGTAGAAACTGCAACAGATAATAACAATAGAACAGTTGCAAACATTCGTTCTCATTTCAACAAATCTGATGGAAATCTTGGAACATCAGGCTCTGTAGAATTCATGTTTGACCATACCTGTAACTTCAGAATTAATGCTGAAAATCTGGATCCGGAAGAACTTGAGTTAGAATTGATAGATTTTGGTGCTGAAGAAGTTTTTGAAGATGAAGACGGTATTCATATCTATGCACCGTTTGAATTCTTTGGTGCCATTCAGAAGGAATTAGAGAACAGGGAAATGGAAATACTTTCTTCTGGATTTGAAAGGATTCCTCAGGTTACAAAACCTTTGGAAGGTGAACAGGCCGCAGATGTAGAAAAATTACTTGAAAAACTGGAAGAAGATGATGATGTTCAAAACGTCTATCATACTATGGAAACACCAGATGAGGATTAATTAGAAATTTTCCTTGATCTTCCCTTCTACACCCTCGTAGAACTGGCTAATAACTTTAAAATCTAAATCAAAATCTCCGGTGGGCTGAAAAGCCGCGGAGATTTTTACTTTTTTGGGTTTATAGTCGAAGGAAACCATTACAATTGGAACTTCTGCTTTCAAGGCTATATAGTAAAAACCTGTTCTCCACTTATCTGTTTTCTCCCTGGTACCTTCAGGTGATAATGCTAATCGAAAAATAGTCTTGTCTTCAAAGACCTTCGCGATCGCATCCACTTTATTCTTTTGTCCTGATCTATCCAGAGGTTCTCCGCCTACCCACTTAAAATACCAGCCAAATGGAGGTTTAAACAATTCCTGCTTCCCTACAAAGTTAAATTCTACATCCATAATTTTACGAACCAGAATTCCTAAGAGAAAATCAAAAGAGCTTGTGTGTGGAGCAACAATTACAACACATTTCTTAATTCTGGATATAAAGTTATCCTCCAGACGCCAGCCTAAAATTTTATAAAAAATAAATCTTGCCAGCCAGCGCATATGTTACTCCCGGTGATGTTTCGTGGCCTCATCTCCACGACGACGTTTCTTTTCTTCGCTAAGTAAAGATAATTCCCTACCCGTCTGTCCTTTAACTGAAGTGTTTTCCTGAGCACGTCTCAATAAGTAAGGAACAACGTCTCTAACCGGTCCAAATGGAACCAATTTTACAGCATTGTATCCCTTCTTCGCCATATTAAAACTAATATGATCACTCATTCCATAAAGCTGACTAAACCATATTCTTTTATCGTCGATAGAAATACCCTTGTCCTCCATTATCTGCAGTGCCAGGTAACTACTTACCTCATTATGAGTACCTATGAATACTGAAATATCTTCCAGATGATTTAAACAATAAGACATTACCGAGTTAAAGTTAACATCTGTTGCCTCCTTACTTTCACATATAGGTGATGCATAACCTAATTTCTTAGCTCTGGAATTTTCTTTTTCCATGTATGCACCCCTTACGATCTTGGCTCCTATTTTGAAACCTTCCTTCTGGCCTTGCTCGTGAAGATCCTTAAGGTAGTCCAGCCGGTCCCATCTATAACATTGTAGCGTGTTGAATATAAGTACTTCATCCTGGTTGTACTTTTTCATCATTTCAACCATAAGATCATCGGCAGCGGTTTGCATCCAGGTTTCTTCACCATCAGCATACAATCGAACCTTTAATTCAAATGCGCGCTTACATAAAGTTTCTACTCTGTTTTTTACTCGATCCCACTCTTCCTTTTCCTCAGCGGTAAGACTAAGCTTTTCACTCACCTTTTCCCATATAGCAAACCTTCCAATACCGGTAGGCTTAAACATAGCAAAGGTAACTTCATCACTTTCATTAGCGTATTCAATAAGACTCAGTTTCTTGCGCATTGCAGAATCAAATTCCTCTTCGCTCTCTTTACCTTCAACCGAGTAATCAAGAATACTATGTAGGTTCTCCCCATACATTTCCTTGGTAACCGGTTTACAATCTTCTTCAGTAACTCCTCCACAAAATTGCTCGAAAATCGTCTTCTTTATAAGAGTTTCTACAGGCAAGTGTAATTTCAAAGCCATTTTAGTTAATGCGCTACCTGCTTTTACCAAAGCAGAATAATTCATCATGCTAAACAAAAAAATCGCCCTGTCCAGGTCTGAATTTGATTTAAGTTTGAATGCAGATTTAGTGTTGTTGAATATCTTCTTTCTAATCATTTCATGCTGTTAAACGGGCAAATATAATTATTGAAGATGACTATTTTCATAAATTCTCTTTAATTTCGAAAGCTCTAAATACCAATACCATGAATGAAGCTAGATACCTGATTAATCCTGTATTTTACGGTAGCGAATCTTACTCGAAAATCAACCAGTACATAGAAGATAAAAAGCCATCTTCAGTATTTATTCTAGTTGATACAAACACCCAACAGAATTGCTTAGGATTATTCCTAAAGAATATAACTACGGACTTTCAAATTGAAGTTATTGAAATTGAGCCGGGGGAAGAAAATAAGCATATTGAAACCTGTACTGGTGTTTGGAGTGCACTTTCAGAGCTTGGGGCTGATCGAAAGAGTTTGATGATAAATCTTGGCGGCGGTGTTGTCACCGATCTTGGTGGTTTTGTAGCTTCAACGTTTAAGCGTGGTATTCCATTTATTAATGTTCCTACAACCTTACTTTCTATGGTAGATGCATCGGTTGGAGGTAAAACCGGTGTTGATCTTGGAAATCTTAAAAATCAGGTGGGAGTAATCGTACAGGCAGAACTGGTTGTGGTAGATAGCATATACCTGCAAACATTATCTTCCCGTGAAATGCGGAGTGGTCTCGCTGAAATCCTGAAACATGGACTTATAGCCGATGAATCTTACTGGAATCGTATGAGCAACCTAAGCTCTCTAGATCTCTCAGACCTTGATACCATCATAGAACATTCAGTGAATATAAAATCTGAAATCGTTTCGCAGGATCCTTACGAACGGTCCATCCGGAAAAATCTTAATTTTGGACATACACTCGGCCACGCTATTGAATCCTTCTATTTAACTAATCTTGAGAAAGATAAATTACTTCATGGAGAAGCAATTGCGATCGGGATGATCTTAGAATCTTATTTATCTTCTGAAATTCTAAATTTTCCGCAGAAAAAATTACGGGATATTTCAAATATAATAATTGATCTATTCGGTTTTACCGACATATCTACGGAAGATCTCAACCAGATTATTTCGTTGCTTAAACATGATAAAAAAAACTCGAACGGACAGGTGAATTTTGTTTTACTGAAGGATATTGCTGTTCCTAAATTGGATGTTATAGTTTCTGAAGAGCTGATTATCAAATCTTTCGACTTTTATAACTCTCTGAATATAACTAATCATTAAATTAATCGAATATCTGGTAACTCTCTTGTGTGGCGTTTGATATTTTATTTATACTTGCATAAACCAATCACACTATGAAAAGGATAATTGTAGACTATAAAAAGCTTACTCCTGAAATTCTTGGACTTCTTGTAGAGAAATATCCTGATGGATATGATGATGACCAGGTTATCGCCTTTAAGAATGCTAAAAATGAGACTGTTGAAGCTGTGGAAGTAAAGACTGAAGATACTATTTACCTGGTGAAGGTAAGTACCAGGCTTGAAAGTACTATGGCTAATTTTGATGAAGATGATTATGAAGATTCAGAATTTACAGATCCTATTGTAGACATTCCAGAGAAGGATGATACTGAAGAAGACGAAGACAAATAAAAAAGGGACGCAATTGCGTCCCTTTTCATTTTATAATTACTGGTAATTATGCATGTTGTAAATCATGCTTACCTTCTTTAATTTCTTCAATCACCTTTGCATTAAATGCTGGAAGGTCATCAGGATTTCTACTTGTAACTAAAGCTTCATCAACTACAACTTCCTGGTCTACCCATAAAGCGCCAGCATTCTCAAGATCTTTACGAACACTTTTAAAAGATGTCATCGTTCTACCTTCTACAACATCTGCACTAATTAAAGTCCATGGCGCGTGACAGATAGCACACACTGGTTTACTTTGTTTGAAAAAGTCTCTTACAAAGATCAATGCACTCTCTTCTGTTCTTAAGTTATCTGGATTAATGACTCCTCCGGGAAGCACTAATGCATGGTAATCTTTTGCTGAAACCTCGTCAAGGGTTTTATCTACTTTAAAGTCTTTTCCCCAATTATCACCGTCCCATGATTTAATATTACCTGACTTAAGGCTAACGATCTCTACATTGAAACCTTCTTTCTCCATCGCCTCTTTAGGGGAGGCTAGTTCTACTTCTTCAAATCCATCTGTTGCTAAAATTGCAATTCTCTTATCCATAATTTTTCTTTTTTTAGTTATTCAAAGATAGGATTAGAAAGAGCGAATCTGTATTAAGGGCCTATTAAAACTAGACGTTTAAGAGTTAAAGTTTTTAAAACTCTTTTTCTTCTGAAGTTTCATCTGCATCCAGGTAAGATTTCAAACGGTCTACGATATACTTCTCTTCTTTAAGCTGAACTTTCCGTTGTTCGAGTTTCTTCATCTCTTGGTAGATTGCTGGTTCACCAAAACGGTTAGGCTCAACTTTCTCTTTCTTCAGAAGGGCGTATTGTACTGTGAACTCTGCTCCAAAAAATAAGATTAAACAGGTATAGTAAACCCAAAGTAGAATTAATACCACTGAAGACGCACCACCATAAACTGAAGCCGGATCGCTCTGACCAAAATAAATACTGATAAGCGTCTCACCTATTATAAAAAGTGCCGTCGTCAATGCAGCACCAGTATAGGTGGTTTTCAATCTAATCTTAATATCTGGTAGAAGCTTAAAGATCATCGCGAATAAGGTCGTTATAAAGAAAAACGTCAGTGCGTAATTGAGTATATACATTGCAACCTGTGTGATATCAGGAATTAGCTGCTGCATAGTTTCTGTAACCAACTTTAGTATAGTTGATACTACCAGGGCTATTAATAACAGTAAACCTATAACGACCACCATCCCCAAAGAAATTACCCGATCAAGAACCATACGGAGGAAATTAGTTTTTCTGGCCGCAACGTTCCAAATGTTGTTCATGGCGATTTTCAACTGAAAAAAAACTCCGGTTGCACCAAAGATTAGCATTGCTAAACCAAAAATAATGGCCCATGTCGAATCCTGTGACAATGCAGCGTTTTCGATCATGCCCTCAATCGCTTTAGAAGCTTCAGTTCCAATAAACTCGCCTATCTCACCTGTAAGCCTACCCTGAACAGCCTCTCTTCCGAAGAAATAACCGGCAATACTTACTACAATGATCAATAATGATGGTAAGGAAAATAATGCATAATAAGCGATGGTGGCACTTCTGGCATAGGGTTCATTTTTATCCCAGCTCACATAAGTCTTCTTGAGAAGTTTGCCGAATACCTTGATCTTGCTATACATTAAAGATATTTTTCTTTGATCACCTCAATATGGTGCATAGCATGACCAACCATCATAAAGCCGAGCGCTCTGGGTGAAGCATTGATATCGTTCATGACACCACCAAGTTTTAGCATATCTATGGTCATACTTTCAAAAAGAATGATTCCCGCTTCCCGCACAATTTTATATTCTTTAATAAGATCAGGTACCGCTCTGTATTCTGAGCGACTATTTAGGACATATATATCATGATCGAAACCTGGTAATGGCTGTGGTTCATTCCTGGCAATTGCCAATGCCCTGAATTGAAAAATCCTTTCTGTATCAATTATATGCTGAATCATCTCTTTCAAAGTCCATTTACCTTCTGCATAACGGTAATCCCATTTGTCTTCAGGAATATCCTCCAAAAATTGAAGAAATTCTGAAGTGTTCGATTTGAGACTAGGAACTAATTCAGCTTCTGGTTCTAATCTATCGATATAACCTCTATAAAATTCGCCTATTTCTCCTTTGGTAAGTTCAGATTTCCTCATTAAGCAGAATTTCTACTAGCATTAATATTACCATACAATGATCTTGTTACCATCTTTTCATATACCTCAAGCGCTTTCTGGTTGGCTTCAGGATTTTTACTCAACTCCTGCACCACTCTAAGCGCATGTTGCTGAATGGTCAATAATGGAAGTACAATCCTTTCACGCGCTTGTATGGAAGCCTTTCCTGCTGGCTGATTCTGCATCAAACTATCATAACCGGTAACTTTCAAAAGCATTTTTTTAGAACGTTCGAACTCATCATGAATTACCGTCCAGAATTCTCCAAACTCTTCATCATTTTTCATATATGCTGTCAACGGGAAGAATGATTTAGTCAAACTCATCATACTGTTTTCAAGCAAGGTTTTAAAGAATTCAGAATTGTTGTATAGATCCTGAACTTCATCAAACCTACCTTGTTTATCCATTTCTTCCATTGCAGTTCCCACTCCAAAAAATCCAGGAACATTTTGTTTAAGCTGACTCCAGCTTCCAACAAAGGGTATCGCCCTTAGATCTGATAAATTGAGTTCTGCAGACTTATTTCGTTTACTTGGTCTACTTCCAATATTGGTTTTAGCGTAGTACTTAAGAGTACTCATTTTTTCCAGGTAAGGAATAAAACGAGGGTGCTTTTTAAAGTCTGTATATGTCTTGTAACTAATTTCAGCAAGCTCGCTCATGGTATTACGATCCTGATCGTTCAGTTCATTTTTACCTTCGCTGAATATTTCATTAGAAACCCCCGAACTTAATAATTGCTCCAGATTATATGTACAACTATCTTTAGTCCCAAAATTAGAGCTAATCGTTTGCCCCTGGACGGTTAATTGAATTTCCTCATTCTCTATCGTTGGACCTAAAGAAGCATAGAATTGGTGCGTTTTTCCACCACCCCTTGCCGGCGGTCCACCACGACCATCAAAAAAGACAACTTTAATTCCGTACTCACGGGAAATTCGAGTAAGTTCTTCCTTCGCCTTGTAAATACTCCAGTTTGCCATTAAGTAACCACCATCTTTAGTTCCATCACTAAAACCAAGCATGATCGTTTGCTTATTATTTCGTTTTTCAAGGTGTTCTTTATATACAGGATTATTGTACAGTTTCTCCATCACATGATGTGCTTCTCTTAGATCCGGCACTGTTTCAAATAATGGAATAACATCTACAGTTGGTGTTTTCCAACCACATAATTTCATATATAAATAAGGCTGTAAAACTCCTTCCACACTTCCGCAGTTACTAATGATATAGCGGTTAGCTCCCTGCTCCCCATTCTTTTCCTGAATTTCCTTCATCGCATATATTGATGAAAGCGTAGATCGGGTCATCCCTTCTTCAAATTCCTCAGGATCCAACTGGGCATCCGTAGTTGTCATTAGGGCAATTTTTTCCTCGTCTGAAAGAGTTTCAAAATATTCCGGAATCAACTCTGATTTGTATTTCTTAAGATCTGCAAAAACTTCTTCGTGTTTCGAGCTATCCTGCCTGATGTCTAAAGTTGCGAAGTGGAAACCGAAGAGTTTGATCTTATTGATCATGTCATCGAGCTCCTCAAGGAATAGTGACTGATGCTTATTTATTAGAATCTCTCGCGCTGTTTGCAATTTCATCACCAATTCCTCTAAGGAAATTTTTGGAGTGTCTGAATTTGTAACGGCTGAATCATACAAAGCTTTCTCTATCTCTGCCATGATTTCATTAACCTCTCTAAAAGTAAGTCTTCTCTTTAGTTTCCGAATATCCCGGTAATAATTAAGGAGAATTGTGCGGCGAAGTCGGCGTGCAACTCTTAAAGTGATCTCAGTAGTTACAAACGGGTTTCCATCCCTGTCTCCTCCAGGCCAGAATCCTAAGTTGATCACCTGGTTGCCCACATCCTCTCCATCAAATATATTTTGCTGAATATAATTATGAATCTTACTTGCACTCTGGTAGAAAACATTTTCAAAATACCAGATAAGACTAACCGCCTCGTCATATGGGGTTGGTTTCTCTTTGTTGAAGAACGGAGTTTTACCTAGCTGTGCTAATAACTGCTTAATACGAACAAGATTGTTTTTCTGGATTGCCTTATCCAGATCTGTTATAATTCCTAGCACCGCACCAGGATAAAATTGGGTGGGATGTGCTGTCAAAGTGGGTCTTACGTTGAACCTCTTTAAGTATTCCTTTAACTGTTCTGTTTTTTGCTTAGCTTCCGCTTCTTCCTTTACACTTCGCAGTGTACCACGACCATCCATATTATTAACGATAGAGAACGAAGCATCTTCAATAGCATCAAATAATACTACCTGGCGTTCTATATATTGAATGAAACGAAAAAGCAAAGCGTTGCGCTCGTCTTCTGTAGGTGTTTCTCCATAACGTTCAAAAAAGTGTTCAACGATCTCCGAAGGATTCTTATTATCAGAAAAACCACGTTCGCAAAGTTCCTGAAAAAGTGGTAACAGCGCTCCGGTCTTTTGTATCTCATCATACGGCAAGGTTAAAAAGATACTATTATAGACCTGGTATTTTGCCAGCACATTATCATTAAATCTATCTAAACGAGGTTCTCTATTCATAATTTCAATATTTTTCGACTGACTTAAAAGTATAAAAAAACCCTCTAAACAGCTAGGTTTAGAGGGTCTTTATTAAAAGTTTAGTATAAATTACATCTCTTTAAATATGGAATGCATCAAACGTTTTTTATCATTGATACTTTCCTCCAGAGAAATCATAGTTTCTGTTCTATAAACACCCTCGATATCATCAAGCTGGAAAATGATTTCCTTGGCATGTTGAGTGTTTTTAGCACGTATTTTACAGAACACGTTAAACTTGCCTGTAGTTACATGAGCAACCGTAACGAAGGGAATTTCGTTGATTCTCTCAAGTACAAATTTTGTTTGTGAAGTATTCTTCAGAAAAACCCCTACATAGGCGATAAACGCATATCCAAGTTTCTTGTAATCCAGAGTTAACGATGATCCTATAATGATTCCAGCTTCTTCCATTTTCTTTACACGAACGTGGACAGTTCCAGCTGATATCAGTAGTTTCTTCGCTATATCGGTGAATGGAGTTCTGGTATTCTCGATAAGCATGTCAAGAATCTGGTGGTCGGTGTCGTCTAATTTAAACTTAGCCATCTTGAAGTTCTATTTTTAATGAAATTCAAAATTAATACAAAATCATTGAATTATTGCTAAATAAAAACACCTTTATTGGGGATTTAGCTCGAAAATCTCATCATTTAAGAATATTTTATTAACTATAACGTTTTCGGAAATTGCCCCCTCCTCCATCAAACTTAACTTTTTACCAGCTGCATCAATTTCACGATGTCCATATAAAACTGAAGCCTCTTGAATATCTTCGATAACCGGCACAAATCGTATTCGATCGTAAACTAATGTTTCTTTGAATTGTATCAAAATATCTTTTTGTTCTCCTTCGATATTTACATTCCTTAATACCACATCCCGAAAACATTTAGCATTCTCAGGTATTTTAAAATATTGATGGTAATCGACACTTTGATCATTCATTATTCGATCAAGGCAACTTCTCAAAGCTTTAAAAACAAATTTTCGCGTTACATCCCTGTGATAGTCTCCAGGATAATGACCAGCCTCAAATAGAATAGTTGGAGTACCATGATGCTGAAAGGTATCGCCAGCACAATTAAGATTAAAACCATCATCATATCTACCTATACTTTCCCCGAGTTCATCTTTTAAATCTTTAACCATTCCAGCGATTAAAGACATACTATTCTTACGTGCTGCGGTTATACTGCGGTCTATATCGCTTGAAGGCGTCAAAAAAGACAATATTGCCGGTAGATTCGTTTCTCCTGCACTAAAAATGGTGCGTTGATCATGCAGGTTTAAGCAAAAATCAGGTTGGAATTCACGGTAAACCTTCATGAGCAACCTGCTTTCTGGCTGACTAAGATCCTGCATGTCCCGATTAAGGTCTATAGCATTGGCATTGACTCGTGTATAATAAGCTGCGCCATCTGGATTAAGGATTGGAATAATGTATAAGGTAGTACGTTCAAGCATAGACTTATTATAGGGGTTATCAGCATCTACCACTATAGAATTTAAAAAATCTAGTACAGCTTTTGTTGTTGTAGATTCATTCCCGTGCATTTGCGACCACATCAAAACCTTCTTTGATCCAGATCCAATTTGCAGCCCGTAGATATTTTTATTCTCTACGGAAGCTCCTATAGTTTGAAATTCCAGTTTACCTGAATGGGTAGACATGAAATCTTCCAGATGATTATTATGAAAATAGCGGCCTGCCACTTTTCTTAATTTGGCACTATCATAATCGCGATTACTAAGCCATAATTTTGCTTGTTCTTTCATGTTTACAAAACTAAACAATCAAATATTTACAATTGTATACAAGTAAAAATCACTCCATAGTTTACAGTTGTAAATAAGTTGATCTTAGCAATACTAGTGTGGTTAGGAATTTATCCAAACCGTAGATAAATAAGGGTTAATTATTTGTTTATCAAGGTATTAGGTTAGTTATAATAAAGTATTTATTCAATATGAATCTTGTCGTTTACAGATGTGTATTTACACAGAAATATGGTATATTTACATTTGTAATCATAGTTTTAATCAGAGGTAATTTACAATGGTAAACACTGAACAATTTGGAACCAGGCTGCAACGCATCCTTGAATATTATGATCTTTCAGCAGCTTCTTTTGCAGATAAAATTCAAGTTGGTAGGTCTTCCATTTCACATATTCTATCCGGTAGAAACAAACCAAGTCTGGATTTTGTAATGAAAGTTGTGAAGAATTTTCCTGAGGTAGAACTATATTGGTTGTTAAATGGAAAAGGTTCCTTCCCTCCCAAACCCGAATCAGGTAATGATAAAATTGTACATCAAACAAAACCTGATCACTCAACGCCAGGAATCCAGACCAGAAATGCTGAAGTTAATATTTCGAAGGATGTTCAGTTAAATCAGGAATCGTCGAGTAACAAAAAGGTGAAACGAATAGTATTTTTTTATGAGGACGGAAGTTTTGAAGCCTTTGAAAATTGACTCTCATTTGATTAAAACTTACCTTGCAGTATGAACAAAATGATATTACTCTGCCTGATCCTGTTACTCACGTTGAGCTCTTGTTTTGAAGCCAACAGGAACTGTGCTGATTTTAGGACTGGTACTTTCGAGTTCGAAACATACATCAATGGAGAATTACAAAAATCCACTTTCGTAAGGAATGACTCGATAGAAATTGAGTTTTTTCAGGGAAATACAGATACGAGTTCCGTAAGATGGATCAATCCATGTGAGTATATTATCAAGAATACAAATCCTAAAAATATGGCTGAACAGAAGCCAATCCACATGAAGATCCTCACTACTTCAAAGAATAGTTATACGTTCGAGTACGGTCAGGTTGGTGAAACCCAAAAGGCCCGCGGGGAAGTAAAGAAAGTTTCAGAATAGCGCTAAGCTCGCTTTTCCCGCAATAATTTATTCTGCTCTTCCATTAACTCATTTAAACTGGATAGCAATTCGATATCCTTGGGAGTAACGACCTCAGGATTTTTTGGGTCCTGAGCTTTGTTCCGGAAACGATTCATGAATTTTACCACTATAAAGACAACGAAACCAATGACTAAAAAATCTACCATGGTTTCAATAAGTAGTCCGTAACCAATTGAAACTTCATTTACATAATCTGCCGCACCTTCAGTACCAACACCATCTCTTAGAATGATCTTCCTGTCAGCGTAATTTACGCCATCTGTAATCATGCTTAATGGCGGCATTATAATCTGTTTTACCAGAACATCAACCACTTTATTGAAAGCCGTACCAATAATGATACCTACGGCCATGTCTATCATATTGCCTTTTACAGCAAACTCTTTGAATTCTTTAAATAATCCCATTACTCGTCAAATAGTGAAGGTTGACCATCGCCGCCAGATTTTTTATCTGGTGCCTTAATCGTCCCATTTTTAATATCCTCTGCTTTTATATTTTCTTCGGAATCTTTCGAACTTTGATCTTCGTCAGTTTCATCTTCATTTTGCCCTTCATAAGGTATTGGATCCAGAAGATTGATCTGATTTACTTTTTCAGAAGTGAGTTGATTTCCTAAAGCCTTTATACCTTTTACTGCGATGAATTCTTCTATATTGATCTCTTCGTTTTCGCGACGCTCTTTTCCTTTAGGTTTGGTATAAACAATCTCTGCCATTGGGAAATAATCTGTTGAAACCATTTCCAGAAAGGATTCTTCGTGTTCACTGATAAATTTCTCTTCTTTATCAGGATGTTCGATTATAAATCTCTTGACATAAAAACGTTCTTTTTCAGGTTCCCAGTAAATTGCAGAAACTGGCTTATTCTTCACCCATTTCTCCAGAATGACCATTTCCTCATCAAACCTGGTTGTTAACTCCGGTCTTATTGTTTTTGCAACACCTTCTTGTGTAATGATCAGTAATCTATCTTCTCCTCTAAATTCCCCTAATAATTCTCCTCTTTCATCTACGTTCAGACGTTTGACTGTCTCGTCGAACCAGATTCTTCTAGGTTTTAGCGTTGAGACACCTTCTTCTTTCAGCTCAATACGCTTTACAGAATATTTAGTGACAATATTACCTTTAACATTCCGACCTTTAATAGAAATATCTGCAAAATCTACATCGAATTTTACTTTTCTTATACTTCCAACCTGTCTAAGTAAAACTGTAATTACTTCAGCTTCTCCATTCGGATTCGGTGTGAAATACAGGACTTTACTATCTTTTTTTCCTTGAGTAAGATCATATTCCCGATCCCTGGTAACTGAAGTAACAGCAAATCTTTTTACATAAGTATTGCCGGCCTTCCCGTCCCGGTAAATCATATTATAGATGGTACGTTTATCTTTTTTCTTAAAGATTGCTACGTGAATAATATCCTTACCAATAAAAGTTTTAGCATCAACTTTGGTCACCATCATTTTACCATCGGCTGTAAAACAGATAACATCATCAATATCTGAACATTCAGTTACATATTCATCTTTTTTGAGACTGGTTCCCACAAAACCTTCTGCTCTATTCACATAAAGCTTGGTATTTCGAATAACTACTTTTGTCGCCTCAATATCTTCAAATAACCTGAGTTCTGTTTTTCGTTCTTTGCCGGTACCGTAGTCTTTCTTTAATTTCTTAAAATAATCTACCGCAAAGTCTATAAGGTTGTCAAGATGATGTTTTATCTGGGCGATCTCATCTTCGAGCGCATCTATCTTCTGCTGTGCCTTATCTATGTCGAATTTTGAGATTCTTTTAATTCTGATCTCAGTAAGTCTTATAATATCTTCCTCGGTAACCTCGCGTTTTAAATGCGTTGTAAAAGGTTTCAATCCTCGATCTATCGCCTGAATTACCCCATCCCAGGTTTCTTCTTCTTCAATATCCCGATACACCCTGTTTTCGATAAATATTCGTTCCAGCGATGCAAAATGCCATTGCTCTTGGAGCTCATCCAGTTTTATCTCCAGTTCTCGTTTAAGAAGATGAAGCGTATGATCTGTTGATCTTCTTAAAACTTCTGAAACTCCCAGGAATATTGGTTTGTGATCAATAATCACACAACCTAATGGTGATAATGAGTTTTCACACTGAGTAAATGCATATAATGCATCTATAGTTCTGTCTGGTGAAATATTGTTAGGCAAATGTATCAGGATCTCTACCTGAGCAGCGGTATTATCTTCGATCTTTTTGATCTTGATCTTACCTTTGTCATTTGCCTTCAGAATAGAATCGATCAAACTTCCGGTATTAGTTCCGTAGGGAACCTCATTTATTACCAGTGTATTTTTATCTAACTGATTGATACGTGCGCGAATTCTTACGCGTCCACCACGTTTCCCGTCATTGTAATTGGAAATATCTGCGATACCTCCCGTTGGGAAGTCTGGAAATAATTTAAAGGTTTTACCACGAAGATGTTTGATCGAGGCATCAATAAGTTCATTAAAATTATGTGGTAGAAATCTTGTACTTAAACCTACGGCAATACCTTCTGCACCCTGGGCAAGCAACATTGGAAATTTTACCGGAAGATTTACCGGTTCCTGCTTTCTACCATCGTAAGACAACTGCCATTCAGTTAATTTCGGACTGAAAAGTACTTCCAGAGCGAATTTTGAAAGTCTCGCCTCAATATACCTTGGGGCGGCAGCTCGATCTCCTGTTAATATATTTCCCCAGTTTCCCTGGGTGTCAATTAGAATATCCTTTTGCCCAATTTGAACCATGGCATCTCCTATACTGGCATCACCGTGAGGATGATATTGCATGGTGTGACCCACAATGTTCGCCACTTTATTGTAACGGCCATCGTCCAGGTCTTTCATAGAATGCATTATACGGCGTTGAACTGGTTTAAAGCCATCTTCAATTGCCGGTACGGCTCGTTCCAGGATTACATATGATGCATAATCCAGAAACCAGTCCTTGTACATTCCGGTTACCTTTATTAATTCTTCCTTATTTTCAAATTGCTCTTCCTGAGCTCCATCAAGGTTTTCTTCCATTAGGCAGTCACTTTGGGGGTGTTTTCAAGAACTTTATTCAGTGAATCCACTAAACCCCTTTTCTTTTTTCGGTTTAAAAATGTGGTATTGAAAGTATATTTCCGGTATCCTTTTTTTCTTCTTGAGTTAATATAGATTGTAAGGCCAGAATAAATTCCGACGTCGTAAAATTTGAACTTCCCTAATTTTCTCTTCGGAAATTCAGCCTTCTTGACACGATATTCCATGAATTTTGAAAGAAAAACTCCATTGTTTTTAAAGTTCAAAGTTTCTCCATCGCTGTCAAAATCGAACGCCTGTCCAATCCGGTGAACGTATAAACCTAAAAGCAAGGTGGCGATATTGGGCAGAAAATGACTGAAGGTTATTTCCTGTTCAGAATCTGAAGCCATGATCTCTATATTTACGAATAGATTCGTAACGAATACCGCAACAAGCACGATATAGATCGATGGGATTATCTTAACCTCGCTTTTATTGGTAAATGTCATACGCCAAGTTCATTGACCAGGTCAAGTTCAAATTTGAGATTATCAATAATAAATTCCTGTCTGTCTGGTGTGTTCTTGCCCATATAGAAGCTAAGCATTTCTTCTATAGATTTGTCTTTATCCAGCATTACAGGATCTAAACGAATATCCTCTCCTATAAAATGTACAAATTCATCTGGCGAGATCTCACCTAACCCCTTAAATCGAGTAATTTCAGGCTTACCTTTCAATTTTTCCATTGCCTGCTTTCGCTCCATCTCACTATAACAGTAAATGGTTTCCTTCTTATTCCTTACTCGAAACAACGGAGTCTGTAAAATATATAGATGATTTTCCTTGATTAGTTCCGGGAAAAACTGAAGGAAAAATGTGATAAGCAATAACCTTATGTGCATTCCATCAACATCAGCATCTGTTGCTATTACGATATTATTATAACGCAGGTCTTCCAGAGAATCTTCGATATTCAGGGCTGCCTGTAGCAGATTGAATTCTTCATTTTCGTAGACGATTTTTTTAGTAAGTCCGTAGCTATTCAAAGGCTTACCCTTTAAACTAAATACTGCCTGGGTTACCACGTCCCTGCTCTTGGTGATCGAACCTGATGCTGAATCTCCCTCTGTAATAAATAAGGTGGTTTCAAGACATCGTTGATGCTTACTATCTCCAAGATGTACTCGGCAATCCCTTAATTTCTTATTATGCAGACTGGCTTTTTTAGCTCTGTCTTTCGCTAGCTTCCTGATTCCGGAAAGATCCTTGCGCTCGCGTTCTGCCTGAAGAATTTTTCGTTGAAGATTCTCTGCTGTTTCCGGGTTTTTATGAAGATAATTATCAAGATTTCTTTTGATAAAATCGTTGATATAGGTTCTTACCGTTGGAAGCTCCCCTCCCATATCTGTAGACCCTAGTTTTGTTTTGGTCTGACTTTCAAAAACCGGCTCCATCACTTTTATACTGATGGCGGTTACGATAGATTTTCGAATATCGCTGGCTTCATAATTCTTGCCATAAAATTCACGAACAGTTTTGACGATCGCTTCTCTATATGCAGCAAGATGTGTTCCTCCCTGTGAAGTATTCTGGCCGTTAACGAAACTGTGATATTCCTCGCTATATTGTGTTCTGCTGTGAGTGATCGCTGCTTCGATATCATCCCCACGAAGGTGAATAATAGGATACAACATATCTTCTTCGCTAATGCTATCTCCTAAAAGATCTTTTAATCCATTTTCAGAATAAAATTTCTCTCCATTAAAAACTATGGTTAAACCTGGATTCAGGTACACATAGTTCTTAAGCATTTTCTCTATATACTCATTTCTGAATTTATAGTTTTTAAATATAAGCTCATCTGGAATAAAAGTGATCTTTGTACCTCGCCTTCTTGAAGTTTCGTCAAGATGCTCTTCATCCTGAAGTTCTCCCTTTGCAAACTCGGCAGCATGGCTTTTGCCATCACGAGAAGATTCTACTCTAAAATAAGAAGATAAAGCATTTACAGCTTTCGTACCTACACCATTTAATCCTACAGACTTTTTGAAAGCTCTGCTATCATATTTACCACCGGTATTCATTTTGGACACTACATCCACAACTTTACCTAGAGGTATCCCTCTACCAAAATCACGAACGATCACCCGCTGATTTTGCACAGAGATTTCGATGGTCTTTCCAGCACCCATCACGAATTCATCGATACTGTTATCGATAACCTCTTTCAATAATATATATATACCGTCGTCCTGGCTGGATCCATCTCCAAGTTTCCCGATGTACATACCAGGTCGCATACGGATATGCTCCTTCCAGTCTAAAGACCGAATATTATCTTCGGTATATTTAGTATTGTCGCTCATATAGATTCATGGAGTTTCGGTCTAAATATAAGGTAATAGCCGAAAAACTGAAACAGTTCCAGAGGAAAGTAATTAACAAAGATTTTAGATACGATGTTAATTAAAAGAATGAACTTAAAATGAAGTGTTATTGGTTATATTTTCAAATCTTGAAACTAGACGTTGAATCTAAAATGCATTACATCGCCATCCTTAACGATATAATCTTTTCCTTCTACGCGCATTTTACCAGCTTCCTTCACTTTTGCTTCACTTCCAAAACTTACATACTCGTCGTAAGCTATAACCTCAGCACGAATAAAACCTTTTTCAAAGTCGGTGTGAATTACACCCGCAGCCTGTGGAGCTGAAGATCCAACTGGAATGGTCCATGCTCTAACTTCTTTAACTCCGGCTGTAAAGTAAGTTTGAAGATCAAGCAATTTATAAGCTCCTCTAATTAGTTTTGCAGAACCAGGCTCTTCAAGCCCAATATCCTGAAGAAACATCTGTCTTTCCTCGAAATCATCAAGCTCAGTGATATCAGCTTCAGTTCCAACAGCAAGAACAAGAACTTCTGCATTTTGTTCTGCTACAGCTTTTCTAACTCTCTCTACATGTTCGTTACCATCAACAGCAGCACCTTCATCTACATTACAAACATACATTACCGGTTTATCTGTGATAAATTGTAGAGGCGCGATAAATTCTTTACGTTCATCTTCAGTAAGATCGATCGCTCGAACAGATTTCCCAGCTTCAAGACCAGACTTCACTTTAAGTAAAGCAGCTTCCTCTTTCTGAGCTTCTTTATTACCTGTTCTGGCTGCCCTTTTAACTTTTTCAAGTTTCTTATCTGCAGTTTCCAGATCTTTCAACTGCAGCTCCATGTCTATAGTTTCCTTATCTCTAATAGGATCTATGGAACCATCTACGTGTACGATATTATCATCTTCAAAACATCTAAGAACGTGAAGAATAGCATCGGTTTCACGTATATTACCTAAAAACTGGTTTCCAAGTCCTTCTCCTTTACTCGCTCCTTTTACTAGACCAGCAATATCAACGATTTCAACCGTTGCAGGAATAACCCTTTCAGGATCTACGAGTTCTTCAAGCTTCAGCAGTCTCTGGTCTGGAACGTTTACAACTCCCACGTTAGGTTCTATCGTACAAAACGGAAAGTTTGCACTTTGTGCTTTAGCATTACTAAGGCAATTAAAAAGTGTCGATTTTCCTACGTTTGGCAGTCCTACAATTCCGGCTTTCATATACTATAATTTAGATGCTTTGTTTTTGCGGCTGCAAAGATAGGTATTAGATTCGAGAATAACATACATCCTTTTCGCAGCTTGACCGAATAAAAAAAGCCCTGTGAATATATTCAACATGGCTTTTATAAACATTGAAATTATTTAATTACTCCACAATATACATTTCGTTGGAAGCTCTTATATATTCCTGCGGATTAAAAGTGCTTTCGAAACTGTTTCTTACCAGATCTAGTTTTAATCTTAGATTTTTCATCTCATCCTTCAGGAATGGGTCATTTTCATACTTAGCGATCAGTTTTTCATATTTTTCAAGATTCTCCAGAATTCTGAAAGTCAGCATCCCGAAACGTATCTTAAGATTCTGTACCGTTAGCATCTGGTCATGATATTCCTGCTTCCAGTTTTCCGGATTGGTCTTTCGCTCTTCTACGATCTTATTTTCAGCAATTTTGGAAATATCCAGAATATATTGTGTTCGCTTTTTAGCATCAGTTTCGTTCGTGAATTTTTCAGTAAAACCATTGCGGGAGATTCCGAGGATCTCTACCAGGTTGTCTTCAATAGCTTCCTGTTGCAATTCTTTAAGTTCATTCAGGTTCTTATTAATTCCTTCCCATTCGGTTTCGATAAGATCCTTATCATGGGTAAATTGCGAAATACTAGTGGTAAGCTTCAGCATTTTAATGCTTTTCTCTCTTAACTCTTTGTCTCTTCTATTTAGTGAACCAACAAACTGACTGATTCCATCGATCAAGTTTCCTGCAAACATTCCCGTAAATGGTGTTCCTTTTGCCAGATCCCCTGTCACCTGCAACATATGATTCAGCGCTTCCAGCTTAGCATCGTCCTCTTTTTCTTCTTCAATGTATCCTTTGAATTTTCCAAACCACTGCTGGTATCCATCATAGTTCATTGGATTACTTACTTTATCCAGTGTAGAATAGAATTCACGCGAACTATTAAAAAGACTTAGAGGTTTTATTTCGCGCTCCATAGAAGCAAGATTAAGAACCGCTGAGCTATAATTGTACTTATAAACACTTACCGTATTCTTATCAATCTCTTCCTGTCGCTGCTCTAAAAACTTAACTCGCTCCAATAGTTTCTCTACTTTTTCTGAAGCCGAATTTGAAGTACGAATACTTTCGTCCAGATTAGTGATCTTGGTATCGATCTCTTTAATTCTGAATTCCAGATTCTGACTTAGCAACGAACGTTCCCGGTTAAGTTCTTTTAATACCTGCTCAGTAACAGATGCACTCTGATCTTCACTATATAATTGTGCTGAAGCTGAAATACTTCCGAAGAAAACGAAGAGAGCGGCGAAATATATTTTATGCATAGTTGATTGGTTTTAAAATCCTTTGATAACGAAGAATTGATGGTCATATTTCATGCCATACGAAAAAATGATTGTTTACAGATGAGCTTTGAGTTCAATGTGTGGATAACTGAAACAATATACATGTGTGGTTTAAAATTTTTCAGGACTACAACTATTATTTGAAATATGTGCTTATTGAAAGATTAACAATCGTTCAGTTCAATAATTAGCTAATTCACATCTTTATAAGCATTTAAATAGTTATATTGTATAAGTTTAAGTAAACTTTAATAATATGACTATGAATGCAAAACTTTTAAACCCTATTTCAGGAAAAAGTAGCCTGCTATTTTTTCTAAGTTTTATTCTAGGTTCATTACAAATTTATGCTTTTCAGCCTTCGGCTAAAGCGTTTAATGAATATAAAGGTGAAGTGGTGAATGAGAGAACCGGAAGGCCTATTTCTTCAGCATACCTTTCCCTGAATAATAGTAACATTTCAACCATCACGAATGCTGATGGTGTATTTTCTCTCAAGGTTCCAGAAGATATGACAGAGGCTACTGTGACCATATCTGTTCTTGGATTTCAGAGTAAAACTCTTCCCCTAGATTATTTCAAACCGGAAGATACCCGTATAGAACTTTCAGAAACTATGGAAGAACTTACGGAAGTTAGCTTATATAAGGCAACGAATCCACGTTTACTGGTTCAGGATATGCTAGACAAAAAGGATGAAAATTATCTTTCAGATCAAAGTATTATGACTTCCTTTTACCGGGAAACAATCAAGAAAGGATGGAGTAATGTTAGCTTATCTGAAGCAGTTGTTAAGATCCACAAAACTTCTTATAAGGACAGTAAGAAAGATCTTGTGTCCTTGTATAAAGCCAGAAAAAGTACAGATTATGATAAACTAGATACATTAGCGTTGAAATTGCGCGGTGGCCCATTTAATACATTATACCTGGATATGATGAAATACACAGAGTATGTACTTAGACAAGGTATGATGGATAGTTATGATTTTAGTTTTGATGAGCCTGCCAAGATCAATGATCGATATACCTATGTTGTAAATTTCAGAGAACGTGATGAGTCAGATCCATGGTATTACGGGAAACTTTTTATCGATGCTGAAACTTCAACTCTGGTCAAGGCAGATTATAACCTGAACGTGGATAATAGAAATGCAGCTCAGGAAATGTTTGTAAAGAAAAAACCAAACGGAGCGAAAGTTTATCCTACTGAACTGAATTATCAGGTTGATTACGCTCAGAATAACGGCAAGTGGCACTTTGCGTATGGAAAAGCGCAGATGGATTATGTAGTTAATTGGAAGCGAAAGATATTCAATTCTAAATACAAGATCAATAGCGAAATGGTGGTGACCGACTGGCAGCCATATTCTGAAGAAGAATTTAAAATGAACCAGGAGCTAATTAGACCTAATATCGTGATGATTGATGATGTATCTGGTTTTTATGACTCCCAATTCTGGGGTAATAACAATATTATCGAGCCTGAGAAATCTATTCAGAATGCGATCGATAAGATCAAACGCAAAATGGATTAAGCTTAAAATATAAATTAAGAAACCCGCCAGTTGGCGGGTTTCTTAATATCTCAAAATCGAATTGACTATCCTATTTCGATAACTTGCTCAAAACTATCTTCAGTAGTTTCAATTATAAAGGTGTATTTACCAGAATCCACTTCAGAGAAATCAAACGCCTTTCTAAGTTCTGGTTCTCTGGTTTCAAAATTGCCAACCTTTATTCCTTTCTTATCGAAGACTTCAACACTAAGTTTTGATTTATTTAGATTGGGCATATATACCACTACCTGATCTGCTTCGATTTTAAAGCAAGGTTTGAAAGCGAATTTGTAATTAGCCTGGTCAACTTTAATTTGATCATTTAATTTAGTAATCACCGTGGTAGACTTACAGTACATTTTATTCAGAACCAGTAAATATTCACCATCTTTTAGCGAATCGAAATTTAACTTCTTCGAAAACCTGGCGTTTTCCTCCAGTTGATCTCTGAAAATAACCTCTGCATTTTGACTTAAAAGACTAAGCTCAGACCCATATTCAGTTTTCTGTATGTCTACGATGAGATCATATTGATTTTCTACTTTTAGATTCACACCATCTGTGGCAGAACTACTGAATGATACCAGTAACATGAATGCTACTACGAAATTGTTGATTGTGTTTTTCAAAATCTAAGGTTTTAAGTTATACTTGGATTAACTGAGATAAACTTAGACCAGATCCAAGTGGAAAAGTAGCGTTAGATAATCCAGTTTATGTACTCAATTACCCTGATGAAATCCATTTCAAACGTTATCGGTTAATCCGGCACATATAATTGCTAATTTTGTTCCACAAGCAATTATTCCTCAGATGTAATTTTAGACGTAATCTCGATATTATGAATACAACATCTAAACCAAGGCTGGAAAGAATAGAACCTGGATTTGGGAGTTCATTTTCATATAGAACCCATGATAAATTCCAGGTTGGTTCAAAAAAGACCTTCTGGCACTATCATCCGGAGGTAGAACTGGTTTACGTAAATGGCGGTTGCGGAAAGCGGCAAATAGGAAGTCATATATCTTATTACAGGAACGGTGATCTTATATTGATTGGCTCGCTTCTCCCCCATTGTGCTTTTACTGATGGGCTCACTAACCATAATCGCGAAACGGTGATACAGTTTAGAAATGATTTTCTTGGAAATGATTTTCTGAACACACCTGAAATGTCACGAATCCAGGACCTCCTCGAAAAAGCGAAAAAAGGAATCGTTTTTCATAGCGACACTAAGCGTCGTATAGGAGCTATCATTGAATCCTTACGAGAGCTTAATCCTTTTCAGAAATTGCTTGGATTACTGGAAGTTTTAAATTCACTTGAAAAAACTGGCGATTATACGATTTTGAATGCTGAAGGTTTTCTGCTGGAAACTAACTTACAGGATAATGACCGAATCAATATCATTTTTAATTATGTAAAAGAGCACTTCCAGAGACCAATTAGTTTAAAGGAGATAAGTGATAAGGTTAGTATGACCAACCCGGCTTTCTGCAGGTATTTTAAAAGAATTACCGGAAAAACATTTACTCAGTTTGTGAATGAATACAGACTTGCGCATTCAGCTAAACTATTACACGAAAGACAGATTAGTATAACCGATGTTTGCTTTGAAAGTGGTTTTAATAATTTTAGTCATTTCAATAAACAATTCAAGGCATTTACAGGGCGGTCACCGTCAGTCTATAGAAGTGAATTAAAATTTAGCGTAACATAAAAAAACCCGCCAAATGGCGGGTTTGTATTTTATAACTTGATCTTTAGTCGTGATGCATAAAACTTTGTTTCTGA